>DASUPQ010000835.1 GCA_036280995.1 Actinomycetota bacterium
GGTAGTAGCCGCCGCGGACGCCCTCCGGTAATACCAGCCGTGCGGCGTCGGCAGAAGATCTGCAGTCATCTCCGAAACAACTGCTGAGCTGTGCCCGACACGCTAGGCGACGGCCGTCGAGGCAGGCGGGGCCGCCTGGCCAACCGCCAGACCGGGTCGGTCACCGTGGTCGTGCCCGCCGGTCCCTCCAGCGTAGCGCCACCCCAGCCCCCTCAAGCCCGGCCTTACCGCCGCGGCCACCCCCAGACCAGTTACAGCTCGCGGCGCTGCCGGCCGTACTTGACCGGCCTGGGGCCCCATCGCGGCGCCTCTTTGGGGACTAGCAGGCACCCCGCCTGCTCACCGCCCCGGGAGGCAGCGCCGATCGGCGAAGACGGCACAACTGGCCAAGTCCACCGGAGTGAGTGCCTCGCTTCGCTTTGGCTGGCGGATGGTGGTCCGCTAGTTGTCCTCGGCGACCTTGGTGGGCTCGGTCGGCTTCTTGGTTTTGCCATTCTGTGTGGCCTTGGGATCAGCGGTGCCGCCGGCAGGCAGCGCCTGGTCCCGCTGCATGCGGGTCCGCTCCAGCAGTCCGCTGATCTCGCCGTGCACCCGACCCAGGTCGTCCAACAGCCCATCGCGGAATGCGCGCACCTGATCGGTCTCCTCCACCACCGCCGCCCGCTCCTGCTCCACCTCGGCGCGGATCTGCTCGGCCACCTCCCGAGCCTGCTCCAGCACCTTCTGCGCCTCGGTGGTGACATCGGCCCGCATCTGCTCGGCCTGCTGCTGGGCCTTCTCGATGATCGTGTCGGCGCGGCGCCGGGCGTTCTCGACCATCTGCTCGGCCGTGCGGCCGGCCTCCTGCAACAGCGCGGCCGCCTCCCCACCAACCTGCTCGAAGGACGGCGCTCGCTTCTGAAGGCTGGTGACCTCATCCTGGAGCTCGGCCCGTGCCTGCTCGGCCTTGGCGTACTGGTCGACCGCCTCGTTCAGGCGCGTGGCGAGCTGGGAGAAGTAGGCGTCGACCTCCTCGGGGTCGTACCCACGCCGCACCACCCGAAAGGCTGGCGGTCCCTCGCCGTTGTGCTGTGTGGCCTCGGCGTCCGGTTGGTACGCGCTCATGGCACCCCCTCCATCCACGACGCGCACAACCCGTCGCTCGCGCCGAGGCAGCAAGATCGCATCTCCAGCACCTACAGCGCAAATCGGTGAACACAGTCAACCGCGCGCCGGTCCAGGCCAGAGGAGGAGCTGATCAACCGTTTGTCCACCCACCCACACCCACAGCAACCAGCGTGGATGGGTGGCGATCAGACGGCGCTGGCGTCCCGATGACCTCCCCGGTCGATCCCGTACCACCCGCAGCTGGCATGCCACCTGTTGCTTGTCATTCCGCCCAGGTCAGGTCGAGCAGCACCACCATCCGCTCGGCTTGCAGGACCCAGTAGGTCAGTGATCCTTGGGCGGTGCCGAAGGTCACTGTCCAGCCGCCATCACCCAGGCGGCGTCGGCGAAAGATCATGCTCGCTTCGGTCGGATCCACCCGAAGGACCGCGACGACGCCAGCCACCGAGCCGGCTAGCAGGGGCGGGGCGCCGCGCAGCCGCCGGTGAACCTGCTGCGTCACAAGGACCTGGTAGGCGGCATTAGGCCCAGTAGCTGCAACCGCATCCCAGGCCAGCACCTGGGAGCGATCGCCCTGGCGGATGCGCTCGACCAGGGCCTGCCAGTCGGCAAGCTGCTCGGCCGAGGGCGTTGGTGGCTCGACCGACATGGTCACCGCCTCACTCATGCAACTAGCCTACCGGCCACCGAACCTGGCTCCCACGAGCACTCTGGGTCGAAGCGGTCCTCCGGTGCAGCCGGGAGGAGCCTGAATCAATCGCCGCCGTGGAGTCGCCGGCCGAGGAAACTCTTCTGGAGGTTGCCGCATGGCCGCGTTCTCTTGCTCATGCTGGCGGTGGTCGGCGGGTGGAGTGGCCGACCTGATCTGGAGAACCCCACCGCCGGCCAGATCACGCTCCACACCGCATGGTCACGGTTATCCGGAGGGTCGGATGCCTGAGGGTTATGGCCGGGCTCGGCTTGTCATGGCCTGCTGGTCATCTTGCGTGAACTCGACGAAGGGACGACGTGGGCGCCGCGAGCACCTTGCACGTGCCAGGACGACCCGCTATGTGGTAATCGTCGGAGGCCACGGTCAGGCGCGGCTGGTGAGGGGGGTCTCGCTCCGCTCCTCCAACGCCTTGTCGTGGTCGGCCACGGCCGGTCCAGAGATCCCGACCCGTCTGGCTTCCAGTTGGGCGGCGAAGGCGACGCCCACAAACAGCGCAATCCCGGTCAGATTCGCCCACAGCAACAGCGCCATGACCCCGGTCAGGGGACCATAGGTCGCACCAAAGTCGCCGCTTTGGGCCGCGTAGGCCGCCAATAGCAGGCTGACCAGCCACCACAGGGCCGTGGCCAGGCCAGCTCCGATCATCAGCCATGACAGCCCGGGCTGCTGACGGCGGGGGGCGTAGCGGAACAGCAGCGACACCGTCATCACCGTCAGTCCCAGGCTGACCGGCCACCGCGCGAGGTTCCAGGTCGTCGCAGCTGCGGTATCCCAGTGGTACCAGCGCTGCATGGAGGCACCGATGGCCCCGCCGGCCACCAGCAGAAGGAAGCTGACCAGCGCCGGCAGGCCGGCCACCGCGGTCAGGAGCAGGGCCCGCAGGTACTTCTGCAGGGCGGGACGGTCTTGATCCACCCCGTAGATCCGGTTGGCGCCCCGCTCGATCTGGCCGGCGGCGGCGGTGAGCGCCACCACCGCGGTCAGCAGACCGAGCAACAACGCCACCTGCCCACTGTCGCGGACGCGTTCCTCGTGCGCCAGCAGCTGGCGGACCAGCGACTCGCTCGCCCCCGGGGTCAGGGCCAAGACGGTGTCGGCCACCACCCGACCACCCTGCCGCAGGCCCCCCAGTTCGCTGGCCAGCCCGTTGAGGGCGATCAGCAAGGGCACCGCGGCCAGGCACAGCTGCAGGCCGAGCGCCCTGGCGTGGCTGAAGCCGTCGCCGGAGCGGAACCGCACGAGGGCATCCCGGAGCAGGTGCCAGCCGCCGTAGCGGCGCAGGGCGCGCCAGGCATGGTCGGCCGACAGCTCGCCCTGGCCCAGCAACCGGGTCTCAGGGACCCGATGGGCACCGCTCATCATTTCCTCCATCCGGCTGGCTGCCGCAACGGCTGCTGCGGGCCAACAGCCAATGCAGTCCAGCCTCACCCCACACTTCTCGCCCGAGGACCAACCCAAACTGGTCAACCCGGCGACAGGACCGATCAACAGCACTCACGTTCACGGCACATTCTCGGGCGCCTGTACGATCTTCGGCCCGGTGCAGCCAGGCGGCGCCTGGCCGTCCCCTAGGACGTCGGGGCCGATCCGTCACCACGGGGTCGGGGGTTGGGATCCTGGCTGGTGGACCGCCAAAGGTCACCGTCCACCCCACATCGCCGAGGCGGCGCCGGCGTTAGATCATGCTGGCTTGGGTCGGATCCACCCGAAAGAGACCAGGGCCCGCCACGCAACACGCTGCTCTGTGAAGGGCGTCGGCGGCTCGATCGGCGTGGCGTCGCCTCACGTGTGTCGCCAGCTCAGCGGTCATCCAGCCGACGCCATGGCCTTCAGGCGCTGTGACGGTCCCAGACATCCCGGTCACCGATCGGGACCAGGCTGTGCTGGTAGGCGAAGGCGACTGCCTCCAGCTTGGAGTGGACGCCCAGCTTGACCAGGATGCTCTGCACGTGGGTGCGGACGGTGTGGAGCGACAGGAAGCACTCCTCGGCGATCCGCCGGTTGGACCAGCCGCTGGCCAGCAGCCCAAGGAGCTCGCGCTCGCGATTGGACAGCGTCCCTACCCGCAGGTCGACCCTCGGGTCGTGACTGGGCCGTGCTGGCTTGGTCGCCATCACGATGGCCGGCGTGCCGTCGACCACGGCGCGGACGGCGTTGGCGACCTGCCGGCTTGAGCTGTCTCTGGGCAGCAGGCCGTCAGCGCCGGCGGCGGTCACAGCCGCAACTTGGTCCCAGGGGGCCTGGCCTGCCAGCAACAACAGCTTGGTAGCCGGTGAGACGGCCTTCACCGCGGTCGGTGTCGCGGTCAGAGCGCTCCCAGGCAAGGGGGCTCCCAGCAGGAGGACGGCGGGTTGGTGTTCGGCGGTCAGCTTGAGTGCTCCTGGGCCGTCGTGGGCCACGCCGAGCACGGCGAAGTCGTCCTCGGCGTCCAGGAGTATGGCGAGCCCTTCAGCCAACAGCTGCTGGGGGTCGGCGATCACCAGGCTGAGAACAGGTCCCATGTTGCACATGCTCCAGGGTGCTGTAGGTAGGTGTTCGGTCGGGCCGGTCGCCTTCCCGGCAACACCGCTGCCAAACCAGCCATGATCCGACGTCGCGACCCAGGCTTGGCGTCATGGGACGTACGCCAACGAGTCCGTATCGGTAGGGCAGGCAGGACTGGCGTGCGGGTTGTGATGGGTTCGCCCTTGTCGTTTCGGGCGGCGGGCAACGCCGCCTGCTGGGGCAGGTCAACTCGACCGAGCAGGGCGGTGGGTCGCTGAGATGCTGCACTTCCTGCTTGGCTACCTGGCTGGCGCGGGCGTCGACACCCGCTGGGTGGTGATCGAGGGCGACCAAGAGTTCTCGAGGTCACCAAACGCGTCCATCACCTGCTCCACGGCCAGCCCGGCGACGGGGGCGAGCTGGACGAGCCGGCACGAGCCAGCTACCGCCAGACGCTCAAGGAGACCCTTGGAGAGCTGCAGCCGCGGCAGGCCACCGGCCAAGCGGCGACCGCGGCCAGTGACCTGAATGTCTTGGGGGTGGTGGCCTATGAGTGTCTGGCCGGCCGTCGCCCCTCTGGCGGTGGGCATCCGATCGCGGTCGCCCTGGCCCACCTGCTGCAGCCGCCGCCCCCGCTGCCCGAGGACGTTCCCGTGGCGGTGCGGGCGCTGGTGGCCCAGGCGATGGCCAAACAGCCGACCCTTGGGCCAACTGGCGCCTCGGTTTTCGGCCACCAGCTGCTGGGGTTGCGAGAGGCTCTGGCCACCTCGGAGTTGGACGCCGACGGGTCCAGTTGGTGCCGCCTCCAGCAACAACGACCAGTTGATCGATCCTCCATGACGGCCAACCTTCGGTCACAGCTGGGACGGGTTGACGACCGCAGCAGGCCGGCTGCCGAGCGGCGGACTCTCCTGCTTCTGTCTTACTGCGCCGGCCGCGACCCGCACGGGCCCGCGCCGGCGCAGCCATCGCGGCCACAGCCAGGGCCACCAGCGGCGCTGGGGTGATGGGCCATCGTCCGGCGCGCAGCTTCGCGTCATGCGAGACCCGACAACGAGTCATTCCAGTAGAAAGCATCACTCTGGAAGGACTGGAAGGGAAGGAACGCAGATGCCCGACATTGACACCGTCCGTGGCTGGCAAGGCCGCACCCTGGTCGACCGCGACGGCGACCGCATCGGCACCATCGACGCCATCTACCTGGACGACCAGACCGGCCAGCCCGAGTGGGCCCTGGTCAACACCGGCCTGTTCGGCACCAAGTCCAGCTTCGTCCCCCTCGCCCAGGCCACCCAGACCGACCAGGACGTCCGAGTCCCCTACGACAAGCAGCTGGTCAAGGACGCCCCCCGGATCGACCCCGACGGGCATCTGTCGGAGGCCGAGGAGCGGCGGCTGTGGCGCCACTACGGCCTCGACTATGACCGCACCACCAGGAGGCGCGCGACCGACCGTGGTGCGGTGGGACGGGATGTGTCGGGCCCGACGACTGATGACGCCATGACCCGCTCCGAGGAGGAGCTGCGGGTCGGCACCGCCGAGCGCGAGCGGGGCCGGGTCCGGTTGCGCAAGTACGTCACCACCGAGCAGGTGGAGCAGACCGTTCCTGTCCAGCGGGAGCGGGTGCGGGTTGAGCGCGAGCCGATCACCGACGCCAACCTCGACGCCGCCACCTCGGGCCCGGAGATCTCTGAGGAGGAGCACGAGGTGATCCTCCGGGAGGAGGAGCCGGTGGTCGAGAAGCGGGTCGTGCCCCGCGAGCGGGTGCGGCTCGACAAGGACACCGTGACCGGCGAGGAGCGGGTGGCCGAGGAGGTCCGCAAGGAGCAGATCGACGTCCAGGACGAGGACGGAACGGGCGGACGCCACCAGCGTCGCCGACGTCGGTAGACCAGTGGCTGCAACGGGCCGGGCAGTAGTCGCCGGTGCCAGGCGGCGTGCCGCGCCAGCCGCTTGATTTGCCACCTGGTGGGTAGCCGGGTTTGGTCACAGCTTCACCGAAGCAAGGTGCTCTATGCGGATCGCCGTGGTTGCGCCGCCTTGGTATCCCGTTCCGCCCAGCGGTTATGGCGGCATCGAGTGGGTGGTGGCGCTGTTGGCCGA
>DASUPQ010000836.1 GCA_036280995.1 Actinomycetota bacterium
CGGCTCGGCCGGGATCGTGATCACTTTGCGGGCGGCCCACCGGCCGCCGGCCGCTTCGTCCTGGTGCCAGAGCCAGATCGACGACGACAGGTCCTCGACGCTCACCACCACACCGACGAAGCCATAGGCCTAGGTCGGGTCGTGGGCCGGGCGCAGCTCCAGCACCATCTGGTGCTCGTCGCCGAGGTCGACCCGCTGGACGAGCTTGCGCTCGGAGAGGCTCCAGAAGTTGAGGTGGTGTCCGAACTTCCGCCCCAGAAGGTCGTCAGGGTTGAGCCCGTTCTCGATCATCGACGGGGTGCCCCACTCGGAGGTGATGACGGTGTCGTGGTTGAGGTGCCACCACACGTCGTAGCCGAGATACTGGTCGCCCCGGTCCAGCTCCCAGGCGCCGATCACGTCGAAGCTGTCATGGTCCAGCAGGGCGATCCCGGCCGGGCCGTCGTTGCCGTTGGCGCCGCCCAGCGCCGACATGAAGATGCCGCCGGGCCCGCAGTGCAGGGTGTGGGGGCGGGAGTAGCCGGCCTTGGCGGCCAGCTCCTCAGCGGTGATCTCGCGGACGACGGTGGGGTTGCGGGGGTCGGGCTTGGTGTCCAGCACATAGATCCGCGAGGACCGGATGCCGGGGACGACCAGGTAGCGCCGCTCCAGGGGCTGGCCGTGGTCGCCATGTCCCTGGTGGCAGAGGGCGGACGAGCAGGCGTTCCAGCCGAAGTGGTGGAGCTCGTTGCCGGCGGTGGGCAGCTCGCTCCAGCCGACCACCCGGCCGTAGTCGGGCGAGGCCGGGTCGGCGTCGAGCACCGCCATGGCGTCTTTGGCCTGGCCGGCCGGGTCGTAGGCGGCCACGTAGGCCAGCCGCTCGGGCGGGGCCGCGATCGCCTCGGCGGGGGTGCGGTAGAACGTGGGGTCGGTTGTCTGGGACATCAGCCCTTCTCCTGTGATGGGCAGACGAATCGCTTGCGTTCCGCTCGCAACCTGACTACGCGCTGGACGGCTGCGGCATCAGGCCGAGCTGCGTCAGCAGCGAGACCTGGTCGTAGTAGAGGTCGCCCCCGACGACCTGTCCGCTCGGGCTGAAGTGCCACAGCTCGCAGAGTGCCAGCGTGAACTCGCCGCCGGTGGCGGGGAACGGTCCGAGCGGCCCGTCGTGGGTGCCGGCGACAGTGAACGTGCAGATCACCGTCTGGCCAGCGTCGAGGTAGCGGGGGTCGGCGATGCGGATGTCGGTTGAGGACCTGACCCACCCGGCCAGGAAGTCATCCCTGAACGCCCGGGGTGTCCTGAACGTCCGGCCCTGGGCGTGGTCGGTCCAGGCGATGCTGTCGGCGTAGTGCCTGGTCATGGCCTCGAAGTCCCTCTGGTTGAAGGCCTCGTGACCGGCGCGGTGGGTGTCGACGTTGCTGGCTGCCATGGCTCCTCCTGTGCGGCTGTGGCCGTCGATGACGAGGGGATCGTGGCGGCCGCCGGTTGCGCGGACCCTTCCCGCGCCTTTCCCCGACCTTTCCGTATGCTTGCCGTCGAAGAGACAAGGACCGCTGTCCCCGAGGCCGCCTGATGGGCGAGTGGACCAAGGCGAGGATCCAACTGTGCGGCCGCTTCGTCGCCGACATCGATGGCTCCCGCGTCGAAGCCGCCTTGCCTGGCCGCAGGGGGCGGGTCCTGTTCGCCTACCTGGTCCTCAACCGTGGCCGCCCGTTGCCCCGCGACGAGCTCCTCATGGCCGGCTGGGGCCCGGACGCCCCCGTGGCGGCGGGCAACGCGTTGAGCGTGCTGCTGTCCAGGTTGCGCCACGGACTGGGCGCCGACCGGCTCCGGGGAAGGACGGCGCTCGAGCTGCTGCTGCCGCAGGCGACCTTGGTCGATGTCGAGGCGGCCCTGGAGGGCGCCCACCGGGCAGAGTCATGCATCGCCGAGGGCCAGTGGGCCCAGGCGTGGGGTCCAGCCGGGATCGCCTACCACGTCGCCACCCGGCCGTTCCTGGCCGGACTGGAGGCGCCCTGGATCGACCAATGGCGGCGCCGCCTGGAGGAGGTCCGGCTTCGGGGGCTGGAGTGCTTCGCCGCGGCCGGCCTTGGCCTCGGCGGGCCGGCGCTGGCCCAGGCCGAGGAACGCGCCAGGATGCTGACCGAGCTCGCACCGTACCGCGAGAGCGGGCACCGCATCCTCATGGAGGCGCTCGCGCGGCGCGGCAACGTCGCCGAGGCCCTCCGCGCCTACGAACGACTACGGGTCCTGCTTCGAGACGAGCTCGGGATCGCGCCCAGCCCCATCGTGCAGGCCGTCCATCGACAGCTGCTGGACAGCACCGACAGCTAGAGCAGCTCGGCCTGGGCGAGGAGGTCCTCGCGGGTCACGTTGCCCACCAGCTCGGGGTGCAGGACGCCCATGTGGCCCTGCGCGTTCTTCCAGAGCTCATCGTCGTCGTCACCCTGGATCACATATCCGCACATGCAGACGAGCCGCAGCGCCATCGCCAACCTCCAAGCTGCGATCTTCACGCGTGGGTGTCGAGGGCGCAAGACGCTAGGCGAACCGGAGGGGTTCCATGTCGGAACAGGACCTCGCCGGCTCAGGTAGTGAGTATGGCGTTGCAGCTCAGGGAACCGAGGGGAAGCGGGCGATCTCGTGGCCCTGCGCATCCAGGGCCAGCAGGGTCCGGACGCCCGGGGTCGGCGGGGCGAGGTAATAGCGTCGTCGGAAGCGAGGACCGATCTCCATGGCGGGGACCTCGACCGGGGACGCCCCCGGCCGCAGCAGACGGACCCGGGCGGTCCCCTCGGGCACCAGGCCCCACAGCGGCATGTCCTTCGCGCCGCCACTGGAGGTCATCCGGTCCATCACCCGGTTCGAGGCCTCGTCACGACATGAGTACCCGTAGCCGTGACTTCGCCCGTCGGTCTTGTGCACAATGCAGATCTTGGCCTCGTGGCTGCGCCGGCTGGTGCCCCGCACGGCGGCCAGCTGCCATTCCTCGCCGCCAGCCTTGCCGCCGGCCAAGGCCACGACCGTCATGTCGACCAGTATGTCGTCGAAGCGGCCCCGCACGTAGTCGGCGAAACCCGAGCTCGGTTGGGTCGGTCGGGGTGGCTGGGTGACCACCGGCGCGGGGGTCGTTCGCCTGTCCAGTGGTCCCTGCACAGCGACCAGGCCGACGGCCACGGCGACGGTCAGCAGCACGGCTCCCGAGGCGAGGCGGGCACGGCGCAGCCGCCCCCGGCGGCGGATGGCGGCAACCGGCGGGGGCATGGCCTGGTCGGCGTGGTCGCCGACCAGCTCGGCCATCTGCCGCTGCAGCTCATCCTCGCGCATGCCCACGTTCCTCCTGCCCTTCCTCCAGATGGACGCCGAGCGCGGCGCGCGCTCGGGCCAGCCGGCTCTTCACCGTCCCGGTCGGCAGCCTGAGCTGTTGGGCCACCCGCTCCACCGGCAGGTCGGCGCCGTAGTACAGCACCAGGACCTGCCGGTAGTGGAGCGGCAGCCGCCGCAGGCCAGCCTCGATCGCCAGCCGGTCGGTCGAGCGTCCCGGCTCGGCGGCCGGTGCGCCCAACCGGGCTCGGGCGGCGAGCTGACGGCGGGCGCGGCGCAGCCCGCTGGTGGCCAGGTTGAACGCGACCCGGCGCACCCA
>DASUPQ010000837.1 GCA_036280995.1 Actinomycetota bacterium
CGGTGAGCGCTCGGGCAGCCGGGCCCACGCCAGTGGCGTGCCCTCCACGACATGGTCACCGACCTGCCTGGCCAGCCGGACGACCACATCCTGGTCGGCGGCCGCCCGGACCAGCGGCTCGGGCTGGACGGCCTGGATGTACCCGGAGCGGCCGGCCGGCAGCACCGTGGCCGAGGCCAGCGGGTCGGGCAGCGCTCCTCCGGTGCCAGGTAGCCCGGCTGCTGAGGGTAGAGGTCATCGATGACCCAGCGAGCCTCCCGCTCGACCTGGCTCATGATGGCGTCGATCTGGATCGAGCGGGCGAGATGGTGGATGAAGTAGATGAGCACCCCGACGCTGGCCAGCCCAGCAGCAGCGACCCGGACACGGCCAGGCGGGGACGAAGGCCCCGCCGCCGGCGCGCTGGATCCCCACGGTGGCAACCCGGCCGTGGAGTAGGCGAAGGCGCCTACGAACACGCTCAGCACGACTGGGTGCCGCAGTCACGCATGAGGTTGCGCAGCAGCCGCGGTGAGTACTGCCCGGAGGCGATCTGCAGGGCGACGATGATGAGGCCGAACACCAGCCCGGTGACCGTGATCATGGTGGCTGAGACGACGACCAGGATCCCGCGGGCGTCTTCGGCGGTGCCCTGGAAGGCCAGCGGCCACAGCGGGGAGCCGGCGTCCACCGGCACCCGAGACAGCATCGCCCCGGCGGGCAGGAACAAACAGGACCGACAGTGTCGGCAGCACCCACAGGCGCCGCGACGTAGTCCCACAGCACCCGACGGCGTGCGAACAGGTTCATCGCCTCCCCAATGTTGCTCCGGCTGGCGACCCCGCGAAAGGGACGCCGTGGTGCGGGTCCTCAGCTTGCTGGAAGGCTCCTGACCATGGCGGCCTGCCAGAGTGGCGGTTATGCTGCTGGCGGTGTGCCGGGAAGCCTGGTCGGCGGCATTGCTGGCTGTTGACCAGGAGTCGCATTGAGCACTAGCCCCGCTGATCCGGTTGATCGTGGCGCCGCCTTCATCGCCATGCGCCCGCCGGATTGGTTCTTCCGCATCGAGATCCGCAGCTCCTTGTTGCTGCTGGGCGCGACCGTGGCCGCGCTTGTCTGGGCGAACTCGGCGTGGATGGCGAGCTATGAGGTGCTGTGGACGACGGATCTGTCGGTCCGGGTCGGGGAGAACACGCTCGCCAAGGACCTGCGGCACTGGGTCAACGAGGGCCTGATGACGTTGTTCTTCCTCGTGGGTGGGCTGGAGATTAGCCACGAGGTACGGCTCTCCAAACGGCGCGACTGGTCAGCCGGGGTCATACCCACGTTGGGCGCGCTCGGCGGCATGGTCCTTGCCGCGCTGTTCTACTTGACCGTCACCGTCGGCGGGCCGGCCGCGCGCGGCTGGCCCATTGCCCTGGCCACCGACCTCACCTTGGTGCTCGGCCTGTTGACGGTGGTCCGACGGTGTCCGTCGCGACTGCGCGCGTTTGTCTTTGTCCTGGTCGTTGTCGGCAACTTGACCGTCATTGCGCCGCTCTGGCTGTTGTACGCCGAGCCGGTCAACCTGGTCGCGCTGGCGGTGGCGGCGGCGCTGTTGGCGGTGGTCGCCGTGGTGCGGCTGCTGCGGGTCCTGCGGACGTTCACCTACCTCCTGATCGGGGCGGCGCTGTGGACGGCGATGGCAGCATCCGGCCTCCATCCAGCGGTCGTGGGGGTCCTGTTGGGGGTCGTGGTCACCCTCTCCTGCCCGACGGCACTGAGCCAGCGGCTGCTGGCGCTGCTGCACCCATGGTCGAGCTATCTGGTCCTGCCACTGTTCGCCCTGGCCAACGCCGGGGTGACGCTGGACCGCGACCTCCTGGCTCGGGCGGTGGGCTCATCGCTCACCCTTGCCGTGTTCGTCGGGCTGGTCGCCGGCAAGCTGCCAGGGATCCTGATCGCAACGGACATGGCCGTCAGGGCCGGGCTGGGAGCGTTGCCGCGCCTGGTCAGCCGCCAGCAGCTCGCCGGGGCGGCCGCCACCGCCGGGATCGGCTTCACCATGGCCCTGTTCGTGGCTGATGTTGTCCTGCTCGATCGGGTGGCCCAGGACGAGGCCAAGGTGGGAATCCTTGCCGCCTCGGCCACAGCGGCCACGTTGGGTTGGCTCCTGTTCAGCGTGCCCCTTCGTGCAACTGGCGGTGGTCGGCGACCGGGTGCCGGTGAGGGGGCGGCTGGCGGTTGGCCAGGGGGGGAGGGGCCGACCTGATGCGTGCGCGAGATCTGGCCACGCCATATCCCTCGCTGGCGCCCGACACCCCAGCCGAGGAGGCCGCTCGGCTGCTGGCCGAGGAAGCTGTCGAGGGCGTCTTCGTCCAAGACGACCAAGGCGAGCTCCAAGGGCTCGTGTCGGACACGTCCCTGCTGGCCTTTCTGCTGCCGCGCTATCTCGCAGAAGATCGGGCGCTGGTCCGCGTCCTCGGCGAGGACGTCGCCGACGCTCTGTGGCAGCGGCTGCGCGGTCGGCCGGTGCGGGACCTGCTCCCAGCCTCTACCGCCGGGCTGCCTGAGGTCGACGCCGACGACACCTTGGTCAGTGTGGCCGCCACCCTGGCCCGGACCGGCGCATCCCTGGTCGCGGTGCGCGGCCGCGACGGCCGGCTGTTGGGCGGCATCACCACCTCCCAGCTCCTCACCCGGCTGCTGGGCACCCGATGAGCGCCGCCCTGGCCGTGGCCGTCTTCTTGGGTGCCTACGGTCTGATCGCCACCGAGAGGGTCAATCGGGTGGCTGTAGCCCTTGGCGGTGCCGGGCTCATGCTGGCCCTGGGGCTGGTGTCCTCGGCCGACGCCTTCCACTCCGAGCGCTTCGGGGTCGACTGGGACGTTATCTTCCTGCTGCTGGGCATGATGGTGATTGTCGGGGTGCTCAAGCAGACCGGCCTGTTCGACTATCTGGCCATCTGGTCGGCGAAACGGGCCCGCGGCCGGCCATTCCGGATCCTGGCAATGCTGGTCACCATCACCGCCTTGGCCTCGGCCCTGCTCGACAACGTCACC
>DASUPQ010000838.1 GCA_036280995.1 Actinomycetota bacterium
TGGATGAGGACCGGGCGCGCCGGGTTCTGGGCGGGCACGGTGGGGTGAAGACGACGGCGGATCTGTCCGATGTGCTGGGTGATCCGGCGGTGGCGGCGGTGGCGGTGGCGACGCCGGCGCGCACGCACGTGGAGGTGGCGCGGCCGGCGTTGGAGGCGGGCCGGCATGTGCTGGTGGAGAAGCCGCTGGCCGCGTCGTACGCGCAGGCGGAGTCGCTGGTCGGGTTGGCCGAGCAGCGGGGCCTGGTGTTGATGTGCGATCACACCTACTGCTACACCCCGGCGGTGCTGAAGATCCGGGAGATCGTGGGCACGGGGATGCTGGGCGACCTGCAGTTCTTCGACTCGGTGCGGATCAACCTGGGGCTGGTGCAGCGCGACGTGGACGTGTTGTGGGATCTGGCCCCGCACGACCTGTCGATCCTGGACTTCGTGCTGCCCGAGGGGGTGCGGCCGCAGGCGGTGGCCGCGCACGGCGCGGACCCGATCGGTGCCGGGAAGGCGTGTATCGCCTACCTCACGGTGCAGCTCAGCGGTGGGGCGATCGCGCACGCCCATGTGAACTGGTTGTCGCCGACGAAGGTGCGCACGACGATCATCGGGGGCTCGAAGCGGACCCTGGTGTGGGACGACCTGAACCCGGCGCAGCGGGTGTCGATCTTCGACCGTGGGGTGGATCTGGCCGGGCCGGACGAGATCGGCACCGACGAGCGGCGGGAGGCGGCGATCTCCTACCGCACCGGGGACATGGTCGCCCCGGCGCTGCCGGAGGGGGAGGCGCTGCGCGGGGTGATGTCCGAGTTCGCCGCGGCGATCCGCGAGCGGCGTCCGGCCGCCACCGACGGCCGGTCCGGGCTGCGGGTGCTGGATGTGTTGGAGGCGGCGTCGGCCAGCCTGGACTACCGGGGCGCGGTGGTGCCGCTGCGGAGCGCGCGATGACCCGGAGCGGCGACGGGGGGCGCGACCGATGACGCTGCAGCTGCCGGTGGAGACGGTGCCGCGGGAGCAGCGGCCGGGGCTGGCGACCGGCCGGCTGGTCCGGTTGATGCGCCGGTGTGTGACCGAGATGCGCATCGACCTGGCCGGCGCCGTGGTGCTCACCGAGGCCGCGACTGGCCCGTACGCGGTGACCCCGGTGCTGGCCGCGCTGGCCGGCGCGGACGAGGTGATCGGCATCACCGGCCCGTCCCGGCACGGCACGGTGGCCGAGGTCTGCGACCAGACCCTGGAGCTGGCCACCGCGGCCGGGGTCGCGGACCGGGTCGTGGTCACCACCGAGTCCGCGCACACCGTGATCGCCCGCGCCGACGTGGTCACCAACAGCGGGCACCTCCGCCCGATCGACCGGCACCTGGTGGCCTGCATGAAGCCGACCGCGGTGCTGCCGCTGATGTTCGAGGCCTGGGAGATCCAGGCCGGCCGGGTCGACCTGGACCTGGACGGGCTGCTGCGCCGCGGCATCCCGGTGGCCGGCACCAACGAACGACACCGGCTGGTCGACGTGTTCTCCTACCTGCCCACGATGGCGGTCAAGCTGCTGCTCGACGCCGGCACCGCGGTGCGCGGCACCCGGATCGCGCTGCTGTGCGACAACCCGTTCGCCCCCTACCTCGAGCACGGGCTGCGCGCCGCCGGCGCCACCGTGCGCCTGGCCACCAGCATCCTCGAGGTCGAGCCGGGGTTCGAACCGGACGTGGTGCTGGTCGCAATGCGGCCCCGCGGCACCCCGGTCATCGACCCCGGCCAGGGCGCCGCGCTCGCCGCCCGCTGGCCCGACACCATCACCACTCAGCTCTGGGGCGACCTGGACCGCGCCCTGCTCGACACCCTCGGCGTCAACTACTGGCCGCTCGAGGCACCCGCCACCGGCCACATGGCCGTCCTGCCCTCCGACATCGGACCCGAGCCGGTCGTCCGGCTGCAGGCCGGCGGCCTGAAGGTCGCCTCCGTGCTACGCAAACCCCCACACAACCGCGGCACCGACGACCTGGAGTTCCTCGACCCGCTCTGAGC
>DASUPQ010000839.1 GCA_036280995.1 Actinomycetota bacterium
CGGGGCGGCGGGGGTCGTCTCGGGCTCCGGCTCCTGCTGGCCGACCAGGCTCGGCGGGGTGGTCACCGGCCCGGCGCCGTCGCCGCTGACGACCACGACCACGGTGCCCTCGCTGACGGTGTCCCCCACCTTGACCCGGACGTCCTGCACCTTCCCGGCGGCGGTGGCGGGGACGTCCATGGTCGCCTTGTCGGACTCCAGTGTGACGAGGGGGTCCTCCTCGGCGACCACGTCGCCCGCCGCCACGTGCACCTCGATCACCGGGACGTCCTGGTAGTCGCCGATGTCGGGGACCGCGATCTCTGTGGTTGCCACTGTTCCCTCCGATCAACCCAGGTCTGGAAGGTCTAAGTCAGCTGCGGGCCGGGTTGGGCTTGTCGGGGTCGATGCCGTACTTGGCGATCGCCTTGGCGACGGTCTCGGTCGGCACCGTGCCCTCCTGGGCGAGGGCCTGTAGCGCGGCGAGGACGACGAAGTAGCGGTCGACCTCGAAGAACCGGCGCAGCTTGCGCCGGTAGTCCGAGCGGCCGTACCCGTCGGTCCCCAGCACCTTGTAGGTCCCGGGGACGAACGGCCGGATCTGGTCGGCGTACGACTTGACGTAGTCGGTGGCCGCGATCACCGGCCCCTGCCGGCCGGCCAGGCAGCCGGCCACGTAGCTCTGGCGCGGCGGATCGGTCGGGTGGAGCAGGTTCCAGCGCTCGGCGTCCAGCCCCTCGCGGCGCAGCTCGGTGAAGCTGGGCGCGCTCCAGACGTCGGCGTCCACCCCGAAGTCCTCGGCCAGCAGGTCGGCCCCGGCGATCACCTCGCGCAGGATGGTCCCGCTGCCCAGCAGCTGCACCCGCGGCTTCGGCTTGGCCTTGCCGCGGCCCTTGCGGACCGGGGAGCCCTCCCGGAACAGGTACATCCCCTTGAGGATCCCCTCGGCGACCCCGTCGCCCTCGGGCATGGCCGGGTGCTGGTAGTTCTCGTTCATGACGGTCAGGTAGTAGAAGACGTCCTCCTGGTCGGCGAACATCCGCCGCAGGCCGTCCTGGACGATGACCGCGACCTCGTAGGCGAAGGTCGGGTCGTAGGAGATGCAGTTGGGGATCAGCGACGACTGCACGTGGCTGTGGCCGTCCTCGTGCTGGAGGCCCTCGCCGTTGAGGGTGGTCCGGCCGGCGGTGCCCCCGACCAGGAAGCCGCGGGCCCGGCTGTCGCCGGCCGCCCAGGCCAGGTCGCCGATCCGCTGGAAGCCGAACATCGAGTAGTAGATGTAGAACGGGATCATCGGGCAGTCGCTGTGGCTGTAGGAGGTCGCGGCGGCCACCCAGGACGCCATCGCCCCCGGCTCGTTGATGCCTTCCTGAAGGAGCTGCCCGGTCTTGTCCTCCTTGTAGAACATCAGCTGGTTGGCGTCCTCGGGCTGGTAGAGCTGCCCGACCTGGGACCAGATCCCGAACTGGCGGAACATCCCCTCCATGCCGAAGGTGCGCGACTCGTCGGGCACGATCGGGACCACCCGCTTGCCGATCTGCTTGTCGCGCAGCAGCGTGTTCAGGATGCGGACGAACGCCATGGTGGTGGAGATCTCGCGCTCCCCGGTGCCGGCCAGCTGGGCCCCGAACGCCGACAGCTCGGGCACCGGCAGCGACTCCGACCGCTCGCGTCGCACCGGCAGGGAGCCGCCCAGGGCCTGGCGCCGCTCCTTGAGGTAGCGGGCCTCCGGGCTGTCGTCGGCCGGCCGCTGGTAGGGGTAGTCGAGCAGCTGGTCGTCGGGGATCGACAGGTTGAAGCGGTCCCGGAAGTCCCGCAGGGCGGCCTCGGCCATCTTCTTCTGCTGGTGGGTGATGTTCTGGCCCTCGCCGGCCTCGCCCATGCCGTAGCCCTTGACCGTCTTGGCCAGGATCACCGTCGGCTGGCCGGTGTGGTTCACCGCGGCCTGGTAGGCGGCGTACACCTTGACCGGGTCGTGGCCGCCGCGGTTGAGGTCCCAGATCTCCTCGTCGCTCATGTCGGCGACCAGCTGGAGCAGCTCGGGGTAGGCGCCGAAGAAGTGCTCGCGCACATACGCGCCGTTCTTGGACTTGAAGTCCTGGTACTGGCCGTCGACGCACTCCTCCATGCGCTGCAGCAGCAGGCCGGTGGTGTCCCGCGCCAGCAGCTCGTCCCAGCGGCTGCCCCAGATGACCTTGATGACGTTCCAGCCGGCGCCGCGGAAGATGCCCTCCAGCTCCTGGATGATCTTGCCGTTGCCCCGGACCGGGCCGTCCAGGCGCTGGAGGTTGCAGTTGACCACGAAGATCAGGTTGTCCAGCCGCTCCCGGCCGCCGAGCGAGATCGCCCCCAGCGACTCCGGCTCGTCGGTCTCGCCGTCGCCCAGGAACGCCCACACCTTGCGGCCGGCGGTGTCGGCCAGCCCGCGGGTGCCCAGGTACTTCAGGAACCGGGCCTGGTAGATGGCCATGATCGGCCCCAGCCCCATCGACACCGTCGGGAACTGCCAGTAGTCCGGCATCAGCCACGGGTGCGGGTAGGACGGCAGCCCGCCGCCGTCGACCTCCTGACGGAACCGGTCCATCTGGGCCTCGGTGAACCTTCCCTCCAGGTACGACCGGGCGTAGAAGCCAGGCGAGGAGTGGCCCTGGAAGTAGACCAGGTCGCCGCCGTGGCCCTCCGAGGGCGCGTGCCAGAAGTGGTTGTAGCCGGTGTCGTACAGGGTGGCCGACGACTGGAAGCTGGCGATGTGCCCGCCCAGCTCCGAGGACTCCTTGTTGGCCCGCAGCACCATGGCCAGCGCGTTCCACCGGTTCAGGGAGCGGATCTTGTGCTCGGTGGCCAGGTCGCCCGGGTAGGCCGGCTGCTGGTCGACCGGGATGGTGTTGAGGTAGGGCGTGGTCGCCGAGTACGGGGCCGGCGCCCCCCGCCGGCGGCCCTCGGCCGACAGCTCGCCGAGCAGGAACCGGGCCCTGTCGGTCCCCTCGAACGCCAGCACCGAGTCCAGCGCCTCCAGCCACTCACGGGTCTCGACCGGGTCTACGTCGTTCAGCATGGCCATCAGTCCATCCACTCAGGCTGGAGCACCAGCGTCCTTCAGCAACCGTCGGCCGATCTTAGGTTCTAGATCGTTCCATCAACCGCCCCACTCGAACCAGTCTTGAAATACCCCAACTCCGGCCACGGGAACGCACGGTCCCGGCTTCGGCATTCATCCCATCCAGGCGATGCGCCCCCGGCCCAGAGGACGCAGCCTGATCAGACAATGGGCATCCTCCTGGCGTTCGCCGTCATCGCGGCGGCGATGGCGGTCGCGGTCACCGCCATGCTGCTGGTCCGCAGGCGTGCCCCCGAAGGCAGCTTCTTCAACGACGGCGACCGCGCCTCCGGGGTGTTCGGGGTGCTCGCCACCGGGTTCGCCCTCCTGCTCGGGCTCATCGTGTTCCTCGCCTTCACCAGCTACGACGACTCCAAGACGGGCGCCGAGAGCGAGGCCCTGGCCGTGGTCCAGCAGTTCGAGACGGCCCAGTTCCTGCCGCTCGCCGCCAGCGGGAGGCTCGGCGGGGAGCTGGTCTGCTACGGACGGTCGGCGGTGGGCCAGGAGTGGCCGCGGATGGAGACCGGCACCGAGAGCGGGGCGATCAACCCCTGGGCTATCGCCCTGTTCAGGACCATGAAGACCGTCCAGCCGGCAAGCGCGACCGAACAGTCCGCCTACGACAAGTGGTTCGACCTGACCTCCACGCGCGAGGAGGCCCGGCGCGACCGCGTCCACGCCTCCGAAGGCGTCATCCCGACACCGCTGTGGTGGGTCCTGTTCTTCACCGCCGGGCTCATCGTGGTCTACATGCTGTTCTTCGCCGACAGCGGGGAGCGGGCGGTCGTCCAGGGCCTGCTGATGGGCTCGGTCGTGGCCGTCATGGTCGCGACCCTGCTGCTGATCAGGACCCTGGACGCGCCCTACCGGCCTGGCCTCGGCCAGCTGCGGCCGGTCGCCATGGAGCAGACCCTCGGGCTGATCGAGCAGGCCCGCACGGTCCTCGGGGACGACGCCCCCCTCCCCTGCGACGCCGAGGGACGACCACGGTGACCGGCCGGCGGCTGGAGGCCTGGCTCGAGGTCGTCTCGGCCGTGGTCCTCTCCGTGGCCGCGCTGGCCATCGCCTGGAGCGGCTACCAGGCGAGCCGCTGGACGGGCGAGCAGGCCAAGGCCTTCAGCCGGG
>DASUPQ010000840.1 GCA_036280995.1 Actinomycetota bacterium
CGGCCAGGGCGGTGGGCCGATCCTGAGATGACCGCTGCCAAGTCCGCCAGGGCCTGCTGTCCCACCGGGATAGGACCGCATGGCTCCTGCCAATGGACCCTGTACCCAGAAGACTGGGAGCGTAAGGAGAGAAGCGAGGAAGGGAGGCGAATCTCATGACCTCCTCGCTGACAGTGCTCCGGCCCCCGCCGGCCCTCCGACCTCGGCCCACCCCGACCAGGCCGACACGGTCGACCATCGGGTACCGGCTCGGCCGTGTCGGCGTGGTGCTCGGCCTGGCCGTGGCTTGTGCCCTGGCCGCGCTCGGGGCCATCACCGCACCGGACCGGACCGGCGACCTCGGCGGACCGGTGAAGGTCGTCCGCTACGCCGAGCCGACCGCCACCGGCCACGCCGCAACCAGGTGGACCCCGGCGACCGACGCCACCATCACCGTCCAGGTTCCGGAGGCGGCCACCCCGGCCGTCGGCCGCGGGTGACCCCGCGGGGCGGGTCCGGCACAGGGGTGATGGTGCCCTGGCCGTGCCGGACCTTGGCCCTGGGGCGTGTCGGGTATGGAACGACCGGGCGGGCCGAGATGCCCTCCCAAGGAGGGCAGCCAGTTGATCACGCAGCATAGGAGGTCGTGATGAAGGCCGGAAATGTTGGAGCAGCCGCGCTTGCGCTGGCCGGCGGCTACCTCGCCCTGCTGGTCTCGACCCGTCGCTGGCATCAGCACTGGGGCGCCACCGACGAGGAGGTCACCCGCCCGCTGCCCGGCGACGACCTCATCGCGGACTCCAAGCTGGACTCCACCCACGCCATCACCATCCACGCCTCGGCGGACCAGGTCTGGCCCTGGCTGGCCCAGATGGGGTATGAGGACCGCGCCGGCACCTACAGCTACGACCTGTTCGAGCGGTCCGCCGGCCGCAACCTCGACCAGCTCGATCCGGCCATCCCGCCCCTGGCTGCCGGGGGCACCATGCCGTTCTACCCGGGCTCGCCGATGACGGTGGCCGTCGCCGACCCGCCCCACGCCTTGGTGCTGTGGCAGGTCACCGCAGGAGGCAAGGCGATCGACCCGGCCGGACCCTGGGGCGACGACTATGTGGCCTGGAGCTGGGCGTTCGTGCTGCAACCGGTTGACGCGACCACGACCCGGCTGCTGATCCGGATCCGGACCGGTTACCGGCCGGCGGTCAAGTGGGCGCCGTACATGTGGCTGTTGGTCGAGCCGGCCCACTTCGTCATGGGCCGCCGCCAGCTCCTTGGTCTCCAAGAACGAGTCGAAGCGACCGGCCGTGAAGCCTCTCTGGCCGGACCCGTGAGCGACCAGCATGATGGCACCGGTGTGCCTGACGCGCCGGCGAGGCGGGAGGCGAGGTAGTCCATGCGTCGTCTTTCGGTAGGAGCCGCGGCCGGCCTTGCGGCAGCGGCCGGCGGCTATGCCACCCTGTACCGCCTCGGGCAGACCTGGGGCGCCACCGGCCACGAGCAGCAGCAGCCGCTGGCCGGCGACGAGCTGCTGCCAGAGGCCACGGCGCTGACCACCCACGCGATCACGATCGCGGCACCGGCGGCGGCGGTGTGGCCGTGGCTGGTCCAGATGGGCTGGGGACGGGCCGGCTGGTACACCTACCGCTGGGTCGACCGGCTGCTGTTCCCGGCCAACGGCCCCAGCGCCGACCGGCTCCTGCCCGAGCACCAGCGACTGGCGGTTGGCGACAAGGTCCCGGATGGGCCGCCGGAGGCGGACTGCTGGTTCACCGTGGAGCGCCTCGAACCGGGCCGGCTGCTGGTGCTGCGGTCGACCCGGCACCTGCCGGCGTCATGGCGCCAGCGGGGGCTGGCCATGGACTGGATCTGGAGCTGGCAGCTGGAGGAGCCATCCCCGGGGTGGACCCGGCTCATCCAGCGCAACCGGATGCGCCTGGAACCGGCCTGGTTCCAGCGGGGGTTCCTGGCCACGATCGTCCCGGCCGACTTCATCATGGCCCGCAGCCACCTGCGCGGCCTGCAGCGCCGGGTGGAAGCCTCCACCGTGCAGCCGATCGCTGCCTAGCCCGAGAGCTTCGGGCATCAGCGCTGCGAGCCGGCGCGACACCACAGCGGCCGACCGTCCCCGAAGCGGCGGGCCTTCAGGCCCTGGCCGGCCCGCTCAGCCGGCGCGACCCTGGTCACGGAGCGACGGTCGGCCAAGGGAGGCGACCTTGCTTCCCGAACTGGTGCGGCGGGCCCGGCCCGCCGTCCTGGTCGTCGCCAGAAAGGAGCAGCAGATGACCACCGCACCCCAAACCTACGGCTCGGGCACGGTCATGCCGGCCGAGACCATCCATGTCACCGGCCGGCGGGTGGTCGCCACCCTCATCGACGGCCTCATCTTCGGCATCGCCTACTGGCTGCTGGCATTGGCCTTCGGCGACCTCCGCACCGAAGGCGAGGCCGCCAACTGGGTCAGCAACCTCCCGGTCTGGGCCAGCGTCGCCTACGGCCTGTTCGTGATCGGCTACTACGTGCTGCTGGAAGGCTACCTGGGCCAGACCGTCGGCAAGCTGGCCACCGGCATCAAGGTCGTCAGCGAAGCCACCGGCGCCACCCCTGGGATCGCCGCCGCCGCCATCCGCACGCTGCTGCGGCTCATCGACGGCCTGTTCAGCTACGCCGTGGCGTTCGTCACCGTGCTGGTGTCGGGCAAGCGGCAGCGGCTGGGCGACATGGCGGCCCGCACCCTTGTGGTCCGCGTCTAGCCGAAAGGAGGGCTGGCAACACCGCAACCGGCTGATCGGCCTGCACCGGCGGTCGGCGGCCCACCGTCCAGGGCCTGCCCGGCCGCCGGCGGCACCCGGGGCGCAGACGCCCGATGAGGAAGGGGCCAACGATGGCCCAGCTCACCCAGACACCACCACTCCTTGAGCGGGACGAGGCACACCCACGCCGACGCCAGGGGACGTTCTGGACGGCCCTGGCCGCCGTCGCCGTCGTGCTCGACCTGCTCATCCCGACCATCGTCGTCCTCGCCCTGGCCGGTCTCTCCTGGCCCTGCGCCGGGAAGGACCCGCCACCCTGGAGTTCCGGCGCACCCCCCACCCCTGGCCCATGGCCACCGTGGTGTTCGGCCTGGTGGTGGGGTGGCAGCTGCTGACCTTCGGGCTGGGTAAGCCGGTCCTCAACCACCTGGCCGGGGCCACCGAGGACCTCAGCCAGTTCGCCGACCTTCCTGGATGCGCTGTTCTTCAGCTTCCTGCGGCTGCGCTACCGCACCCTGTGGGCGCCGATCCTGGCCTCCGGCTTCAGCAACACCCTGGGGATCGTCACCTTCTTCCTCATCGGACCGACCTACGGGCTCTGGTAGCCTCCAAAGACCCGATCGAGCTCATCGTCCGCTGACCGGCGCCGGCGGGTGTTGGCGGCAATGGCGGTCCGCGTGGCAGTCCACCAGCCAGCACC
>DASUPQ010000841.1 GCA_036280995.1 Actinomycetota bacterium
GGGCCCGGGAACGCCGGAACTTCGAGCCCGCCCGGCCAGCCGACGGCTACTGGGTCGTGGCCCACCGGCTGGTGGACCGGTTCGCGCCCGCCGACGACCTGCTGCTGGACGAGGAGCTACCGAGGCCCCGAGCGGGTCGAGCCGGGCCCGCTCGGGGCGGCCACCTGGGGCACCGGCCGGGGCGCGGCCCCGCCCCGGTTCGACACCTCCTGAAGCTCCGGCGCATGCTCCGGCCGGGCCGGCTCGCGCAGGGGGAGGCGGAGCTCGAAGCGGGCCCCGCTGGCGACGCGGGCGTCGGTGACGACCAGGTCGCCGCCCTGGGCCCGGGCGAGCTGCCGGGCGATGTAGAGGCCGAGACCGAGGCCGCGGCCGGGCTCCAGGCGGGTGAAGCGCTCGAAGACCCGTTCGCGCTCCTCGGGCCGGACCCCGGCGCCGTCGTCCTCCACGGCCAGGACGGCCTCGTCCTCCTCACGCTCCCCGATCAGCACGACCAGGCTGTCCTCGGGCGCGTACTTGCAGGCGTTGTCGACCAGGTTGCCGAGGATCTGGAGGACGGGGTCGGGGGCCAGGCGGACCGGCAGGCTCTGGTCGCAGCGCACCCGCACCCGGTCGCCGCAGGGGCCCGCCTGGGCCTCGGTGGCCGCCTCGACCAGCAGCTCGGCGGCGTCGACGTCGACCCGCTCGGCCGCCGTCTCCAGGAACGGCGCCCGGCCGTTCTCGGACTGGGCGGCCAGCAGGAGCTGCTCGATCAGCACCCGCAGGCGCCGCGCCTGGCGGTCGGCCATCTCCAGCATCTCCTGGCGCTCCGCCGGGCCCATCGGGGGACCGGCGCTGAGCAGCCGCAGCGCCCCGACCACGGTGGTCAAGGGGGTGCGCAGCTCGTGGGAGACCATGGCCAGCAGGTCGTCCTTCATCTGGTCGGTCTGTTTCAGCTTGCGGGCCACCTCCTGCTCCTGGGCCCGCAGCTCCGCCTCCCGCCGGGCCCGCTCCTCGGCCTCGCTGCGGCCCAGCACCGCCTTGGTCTCGGTGCGCAGCAGCAGGTAGGCGCCGAGCATCAGGGCGAGCGCCAGCACCAGCAGGGCGGGGTGCTCGGTCGCCAGCACCAGCACCAGTACCCCGACCTCGGCCATCACGATGACCAGGACCGACTGGCGCAGGACCCGGGACGGACTCACGGTCCGGTCCTCGTCGAGGGCCAGGCTCCCGACGAACAGGAGCGTCTTGACGGCGACGAAGACGGCGGTCCCGACCAGGATCGGCACCAGGGCCGAGCTGTCGACGACCTGGCCGCCGGCCAGGGCGATCCATGCGGCCGACCCGGCGGCCAGGCCGATGCTGTGGGTGCCGACGTTGAACGCCAGCCTCTGGGGCGGCTTGTGCTGGGCAAGGCCGGACAGCGTGAGCGAGGCGGCCACAACCAGCGCCGCGACGCCGGGGCCGCCGAACAGGACCAGGGCGAAGACGAACGGCGAGTCGACCATGACCCTCGGGCCGCGCCCGTCGCGGCTGAGGGGGATGGAGAAGAACGAGGCCGCCACCACGAACGAGCCCAGCACGACCACCCGCGGCAGCTCGTCGCGTACCTGCCCGAGGTCAACGTTTGCCGCGAGGAGGCAGAGCACCACGAAGCCGATCGCCGAGACGCCGGCCGTGTACGCCTTGAGCCTGCCCACCATGGGGCAAGTCTCCCCCGTCGCCCGGTTTCGCGGCAAGCATCCGGAATGGGTGCCGGAACCGCCCAGGCGCGTCTGGGCACCTTCGCCGGCCGAGATGAGCACGAGACCGGCTGTTGGCGTGGGCCGGCCCCGCGCATCCTTGGCCCGACGAGGATCGAGCCTGGAGGGGACGTGGACGGAGCGGCGACGGTGACCCCGTGGTGCCCACGCTGCCTCCGCCCGGTTGGCGACGCCGCGACCTGCCCGGGCTGCGCCCTGCCCCAGCTCGGCCCGGACGTGGCCCGGCTGCGGGTCGTGGTCCACCGCCTCTACCAGCTCGGCGAGCGGCAGCGCGCCCTGGCCGCCGAGTCCGGTGCCCTGGAGCGGGAGCGGCACCGGTTGCTGGGGACGGTCGCCGGCGGGTCGGCGGCGGCGGC
>DASUPQ010000842.1 GCA_036280995.1 Actinomycetota bacterium
GGTGAACAGCTCCTCGACCCCATGCCGCCGGGCCGCCGCCACGGCCAGCGTGCCCCCGTGCCCCTCGACCATCCCGCCCAACCGTTCCTCCCGCCGATTCACCGGGGGACCACCCCGGCGGTCCCCCGGACCCCCCCGGGCCCGCCCGATGCTATCCGGCTCGCCCGCACCTCGCCGAGTTTGCCCGGTCCTGCCGGCTGGGCGACGACCGGTCACCTCTGGCACCCTGCACGCCGTGATCCAACCGCCGCGTCCCCGGTTCGCCGCGCGCCACCCGCTGGTGACCCTGCTGGCCGCCCTGGTGCTGGCCGCCCTGGTGCTGGCGGGCGCCCTTCCCAGCCCCGCGGACGTGCTGCGCCGCGACCCACCCGGTTCCGGGGCCCCTACCGGGAGGGTAGCCCAGCCGGAGAAGCGCCTGCTGGCGGCTGTCCACAGGGGGGCCGGAGGGGCCGGGGGGGCCGGGCTCTCGGCAGGGGTGACCGAGTCGGGCCGGCCGCCCGAGGCCTCGATCCGCTGGCGCCGGTCGCGGGCGGTCGGCCGGCCCGACCGGGGCCGGCTGGCCGGCGGGGTTCAGCTCCCCGCCGAGGGGACCCACTTCGTCACCGTCGACCCGGTCCGGCGGACCAGCCCGAACCCAGGCTGGCGCCGCTGGGGCACCAACCGGCTGGTCCGGGTGGTGCTGCGGGTCGCCAGGGAGCACGCCGCCGCCCACCCGGAGGCGCCCCGCCTGGTCGTCGGCGACCTGAGCCGGCCCCGGGGCGGCCGCTTCGGGCCGGAGTTCGGCGGCGACGGCCACCGCTCCCACCAGAACGGCCTCGACGTCGACGTCTACTACCCGCGCCGGGACGGCACGGAGAAGATCCCCGGCAAGATCAGCCAGGTCGACCGGCGGCTGGCCCAGGAGCTGGTCGACCGGTTCGTGCGCGCCGGCGCCCAGTACGTGTTCGTCGGCCCTCGGACCCGCCTGCGCGGCCCGGCCAAGGTGGTGATGGTCCTCGGCAACCACGATGACCACCTCCACGTCCGCCTCCATCCCGCGACCCGGAGCCGCCGGTGACCCCGCCCGGCCCAGGCGTCCACCGGCCCCTGACCCGCCGCCAGGCGCTGGCGGCCGGGATGGTCCCGCTGCTGTCGGCGGTGGCCGGCTGCGACGCTGCCGGGACCGGCAAGGCCCCGATCGAGCCGCCGGCCCCGACCACCGTCCCCGCGCCGCCGAAGGGGCCGGTCCGGGCCGGGCTGGTCGCCTTTGGCGACTTCGGCGGGGGACGGGCCCAGGCGGCGGTGGCCAGGGCGATGGAGCGCTGGGCGGCCCGGCACCGGGTCGACGCGCTGGTCACCACGGGGGACAACGTCTACGAGCGGGGCGAGCCCGAGCTGTTCGCCGCCCAGCTGGACGAGCCCTACCGGGAGCTGCGCCGCACCCGGCCGCTGTGGGCGACGCTCGGCAACCACGACATCGCCGGCGGCCACGGCGCCACCCAACTGCGCCACCTCGGCCTGCCCAACCTGCCCTACGCCCGCACGCTGCCCGGCCTGCGGCTGCTGCTCCTGGACGCCAACCGGGTCGACGACGCCCAGACGGCCTGGCTGGACGACCAGCTGGCCGCGCCAGGGCCGGAGCCGCGGGTGGTCGTGTTCCACCACGCCGCCTGGTCGTGCAGCCGCCACGACTCCAACGAGCGGGTGCGCCGCGCCTGGGTGCCCGTGCTGGAGCGCCACCGGGTACCGCTGGTGCTCAACGGCCACGACCACAACTACCAGCGTTTCGTCTCCGCCCGCGGGGTCACCTACGTGGTCACCGGCGGGGGCGGGCGGGACCTCTACCCGCTGGACGGCTGCGCCGCCGGCACCCCCGAACGGGTCGCCGCCCACGTCCGCCACCACTTCACCGCCGTGGAGGTCCGCGACGGGTCGCTGGCCGTGACGGTGGTCGCCGACGACGACACCGTCCTCGACCGGGCCGTCATCGGCCGCTGAGGTCGACCTCGAACCAGATGGTCCGCCCGGCCGAGCTCTCGCGCACCCCCCAGCGGCTGGCCAGGGCGCGGACCAGCTCCAGCCCCCGGCCGCCGGCCGAGCGGACGGCGCCGATGCGCCGCCGCAGCCGCGCCGGCCCGCCGTCGTCGGACACCTCGACCCGGAGCCGGCGGCCGACCACCGCGTAGCCGACCTCCAGGGTGCCGCTGCCGGTGTCCGAGGCGGTGCGGTCGAGCGAGCTGGTCACCGTCTCGGAGACCAGCAGCTGGGCGGTCTCCCAGGCCGCCTCGGAGCCGCGGGTCAGGCCGCCCCGGACGAACCGCCGGGCGGCGGCCACCTCCTCGGGACGGCGGGCGAAGCGTCTGCGGATCAGTGCAGCCTTGGCCAGGTCCGTTCGCACGGGCGCTCCTCGGCTCGACGGCAGGGTGGGGGGACCGTCTCGCCCGGCTCCTTCCCAATCGTGGCGGGGCTAAACCTCGGCCAGGAACGCCCGCAGCTCCTCCAGCAGCCGGGGGCCGGCGAGCAGCTCGGGGTCGTTGTGGTCGGCGCCATCCAGGACCACCAGCCGCTTGGGCTGGGGCGCGGCCGCGAACAGGCGCCGGCTGTGCCCGACGGGGACGATGCCGTCGCGGCCGCCGGCCACCACCAGCAGGGGCGCGTCCAGCCGCCCGGCCAGCGCCGCCGAGTCGAACCGGTCCCGCAGCAGCCACGACACCGGCAGCACGGGATAGTGCACCCGCCCGACCTCGGCCAGGGACGCGAACGGCGACCGCAGCACCAGCGCCGCCGGCGGCCGCTCGGTGGCCAGCCGCAGCGCCACCGCCGCCCCCAGCGACTCCCCGAAGTAGACCAGCCGGGCCGGGTCGACCTCGGGCCGGGCGGCCAGGTACCCGACCGCCGCCCGGGCGTCGGCGGCCAGCCCCTCCTCGGTCGGGCTGCCCGGGTTCCCGCCGTACCCGCGGTAGTCGAACAGCAGCACCGCCAGCCCCATCCGGGCCAGCGCGGCGGCCAGCGCCGCCCGCATGGCCCGGTTCCCCCCGTTGCCGTTGCACACCAGCACCGCCGGCCCCCGCCCTCCAGCGCCGGGGACGAACCAGCCGCCGAGGCGGAGGCCGTCGGCGGTCTCGAAGCTGACGTCCTCGGCGCCGGAGAGGACCGAGGCGGCCGGGGGCACCGACCCCGACGGGAGGTAGATCAGGCGGCGCTGGAACACCCAGAGCAGCCCCACCGTGGCCGCCACGACCGCGGCCACGACCACCAGGACCATCCCGACGCGCATCCCTGAGCCGTACCATGATCGTCGCTCGGGCGCACCACTTCTGAACCAGCGGCGGGGAGGAGCGAGCATGGAGGTCGGGGTCGGGCTGCCCACGACCACGCCGGGCGCCGACGGGCGCGCCGTCCTGGAGTGGGCCAGGCGGGCCGAGGCGGGGCCGTTCGCCAGCCTGGGCGTGCTCGACCGGATGGTGTACCGCAGCGTCGAGCCGTTCGCGGCCCTGGCCGCGGCGGCCGCCGTCACGACCCGGGTCCGGCTGGTCACCATGGTGGTGATCGGGCCGCTGCGCAACACCGTGCTCCTGGCCAAGCAGGCCGCCTCCCTCGACCTGCTGTCCGGCGGCCGGCTCACCCTCGGCCTGGCCATCGGGGCCAGGGCCGACGACTACCAGGCGCTCGGCGTCGACCAGGCCGGCCGCGGCCGGCGCCTGGGCGAGCAGCTGGCCGAGCTCCGCGCCATCTGGGAGAAGGGCGAGGTCGGTCCCGAGCCGGTCCAGCCGGGCGGCCCGCCGCTGCTGGCCGGCGGGCTGACGGGGGAGGCGTTCGCCCGCATGGCCCGCGGCGCCGACGGCTACGTCCACGGCGGCGGCCCGCCCCGGGCCTTCGCCGGCGCCGCCGCCAGGGCGTGGGCGGCCTGGCGGGACCTGGAGCGGCCGGGCCGCCCCCAGCTCTGGGGCCAGGGCTACTTCGCCCTCGGCGAGCCCGACGCCGGCGAGGCCTACCTGCGCGACTACTACGCCTTCACCGGACCGTTCGCGGCCAAGATCGCCGCCGGCAACCTCACCAGCGGCCGGGCCGTCAAGGACTTCGTCCGCGGCTACGAGGACGCCGGCTGCGACCACCTGGTGCTGCTGCCCACCGTCTCCGACCCGGCCCAGCTCGACCGCCTGGCCGACGTGCTCGGCTGAGAGGAGGCCGGCATGCGCATCGGGGTCCTGGGCGGCGGCCCGGCCGGGCTGTACTTCGCCCTGCTGGCCAAGCGGGCCGACCCCGCCCACGAGATCACCGTGGTCGAGCGCAACGCCCCCGACGCCACCTTCGGCTGGGGGGTGGTGTTCTCCGAGGAGACCCTGGGGGCGCTGCGCGACGCCGACTACCCGAGCTACGTGGAGATCACCGACACCTTCGCCCGCTGGAGCGCCATCGACGTGGTCTACGGCGGCCGCACGGTCCGCTCCGGCGGGCACGTGTTCTCGGCCATCGCCCGCAGGCGGCTGCTGGAGATCCTGCAGCGGCGCTGCCGCGAGGTCGGGGTCGAGCTGGTCTTCCAGCGGGAGGTCCCCGACCTGGAGGGGTTCGCCGGCCGCGACCTGGTGGTCGCCGCCGACGGGGCCAACTCCACCGCCCGGCGGCTGCTGGAGCCGCACCTGCGCCCGACCCAGGACGTGCACCGGTCGAGATTCATCTGGTTCGGCACCGACCTGCCCCTTGACGCCTTCACCTTCATCTTCCGCACGACCGGGCACGGCATCTTCCAGGTCCACGCCTACCCGTTCGACGCCGACACCAGCACCTTCATCGTCGAGTGCACCGAGGGCACCTGGCGGGCGGCCGGGCTCGACCAGGCCGGCGAGTCCGAGAGCATCGCGTTCTGCCAGGAGCTGTTCGCCCCCGAGCTGGGCGGGCACAAGCTGCTGTCGAACCGGTCGCTGTGGATCAGCTTCGTCACCGTCCGCTGCCACAGCTGGCACCACGGCAACGTGGTCCTGCTCGGCGACGCCGCCCACACCGCCCACTTCACCATCGGGTCGGGCACCAAGCTGGCCATGGAGGACGCGGTCGCCCTCGGCCAGGCCGTGGCGCGCCACCCGGCCGACCTGGAGGCCGCCTTCACCGACTACGAGCTGGAGCGCCAGCCGGTGGTCGAGCGCTTCCAGGAGGCGGCCCGCGACAGCGCCACCTGGTTCGAGAACGTGCGCCGCTACGACGGCTTCGGCCCGGTCCAGTTCGCCTGCAACCTGCTGACCCGCTCGGGCCGCATCGGCCACCTGGAGCTGACCCGGCGCGACCCGGCCTTCGCGGCCGCCGTGGACCGGCGCTTCGCCGGCCGGGACGGCCTCCTGCTGGCCCCGCCGCCGCTGTTCGCGCCCCTGGACCAGCGGGCGGTGCGCCTGGCCAACCGGGTCGTCCTG
>DASUPQ010000843.1 GCA_036280995.1 Actinomycetota bacterium
AGCGGCTTGGCGAGGGGCTCGAGCTCGGCGACGACGACCTCGAGCGAGTCGTGCGGGAGTCCTTCCGCTTTCTCCTCGAGCGCGAGCGGGCCACATCGATCCTGGACCAGTTCTCGCTCAGCGACATCTCCCGCTACTTCCCCGAGTACCCAACCGAACTCGCACGCCGCCTCTCCTGAGCCCGCCGGGTCGCTCAGCGAGGTGCGGAGAATCCACTCGAGCTGCGCCCCGAGACGTCAACGATGGATGCGCCGCTCAGAAGAGGTAGTGGGCGACCTGGCGGGCGATCTGCTCGGGGTCGTCGCCCAGCTGCGGTGGCAGATTCTGGTTCAGCCAGAGGGTGGCCAGCCCATGGACCAGGGACCAGGCGGCGACGCCGGCCCGCAGGTCGTCGCCGCCGTCGGTGCGGTTGGCGACGTCGGCGGCCGGCGGGTACAACAGCGCCCTGGCCGCGTCCCGGGCCCGGACGAGCTCGGGGTCGTCGGTGCGGTACAGCTCGGGGCGGAACATCACCTCGAAGTGGGCCCGGTGGGTGACGGCGAAGCGGACGTAGGCCACGCCGACCTCCAGGAAGCTCCCGGTGGCCTCGTAGGTCTCGCCGAGGGTTGCGGCCAGCCGCCGGAACCCGTCGGCGGCGACGGCGGTCAGCAGGCCGGCCTTGTCGCCGAAGTGGTGGGCCGGGGCGGCATGGGAGACCCCGGCCCGGCGGGCCAGGTCCCGGAGGCTGACCGCGGCCGGCCCGACCTCGAGGATCGCCTGCACGGCGGCCTCCAGCAGGGCCCGTGGGAGGTCGCCGTGATGGTAGGGCCGAGCGTCCTTGCCCGCCCCGGGAGCTGTGGTCACTCCTCGATCATATCCTCAATCTTGCCATTGACAAGACTGGCCCGCCGGCCGTATCTTGACATTGACAAGATCTAGGTCCGGAGGCCAGCAGTGAACAGCTCCACGGTCACCACCCAGCCAGCCCCCTCCTCGAGGCGGCGGTTCACCCTCGGCGAGTGGATGCTCCTCGGCGTCGTCGTCCTCGCTTTCCTCCACCACATCGACCACGTGCTCCGGGCCGACAACAGCGGCTGGCCATTCACCCCCGACCTCACGCCCTTCACCATCAGCCTGCTCGTCTACCCGATCTTCGTCCTGGACCTCCTCCTGCTGCGCCACCGGCCGTGGGTGCGGGTGGGGTTGGTGGCTGTTCTGTTCGTCGCCCTCCAGGTGACCCACGCCATCGTCGAGCCGCCGGCCGACCAGTACGGCACCTGGGCCAACCGGATCAGCTCGGTTCCTCACGCCCTCGGCCAGCCCAACCTGCTCGACATCGCCTCGCCGGTCCTGGGCGCCCTCTCGGTCGCTGTCTCCAGCCTGCTGTCGGTGGCCGTGCTGGCCACGCTGGTGCGGCTGGCCCGGGAGGCCCGCCCCAACCAACTCCAGCCCACCGGAAGCCAGCGGTGATGGCAGCCCCGACCGGCGGGGTGGATCCCGCGCATCGGGCCGTACGCGAACATCGTGGGACGCACTGCTGGGGCTGGTCGGCAACTCCTGCACCCGCAGCCCCATGGGCCCTGACAACGCGACGGTGGCCAGCAGCTCCACGGTGTACAGGGCCTGGTTGAGCTGACGGTTCCCAGAGCGGTTGAGTCGAACCCGGACGGTCTGGCCAGAGGAGGCGGGGATGGGGGCGGCCCCGCCCAGCATGGCGAACGCCGCGTCGGAGCGGCAGCGGCCGGGGTGGGACCAAGCGCACAGCACGGTGGCGGCCACGATCGGGCCGGCCCCGGTTCGGGTGAGCAGGTCGGGTCGCCAGGCTCGCACCAGCACCAGGATGGCCTGGCGGTGGTCGGCGGCCTCGGCGGTCGGCTTCCGGATCCGGCGGGCCAAGCGCCGCAGCGTCGCCGCGGTGTGACTGTGCTTGTGGGTGTCGACGCCGACGGGCGACCTCGACGGAGTCTGCCGCATGTGCATGCGTTGGCTCCTTGCGACGCCTGGGTTCAACCCAGACTCCACTCGGCGCCGCCGTCGGGGCCGTGTACGGTAGCCACGACCGCCGCGTGCCGTGAACAAGGCGTCCAGTTGGCCGCCGCAGGCTCGCGGGCCTGGGAGGTGGCGTGCGATGTCGGCCCTCACCAAGCACCTGGAGCAACGGGGCAGCGCCTTCGAGCTGCTCGTCCACCGGCAGGTCTCCACCTCCAGCGACGAGGCCCGGGCGCTGGGCATCGACGCCGGCGACGTGCTCAAGACGCTCGCGGTCCGCACCGGGATTGGCTATGTGCTGGTGGTCATCCCGGCCTCCTGCCGGCTGGACCTGCACCTGGTCCGTGACGCGCTCGGCGACCACCACGCCCGCCTGGCCAGCGAGGAGGAACTGGCCCGCGACTTCGCCGGCTATCAGCTGGGTGCCCTGCCCCCACTGGGGGCGTTGCTGGGCTGTACGGTGTACGTGGATCCGGAGGTGCTCAACCACGACCTGGTGGTGTTCGCGGCCGGTACCCGGACGGAATCGGTCAGGATGGCGACCCGGGAGCTGTTCGCCAGCGAGCAGGTCACCACCGTACCGCTGGTCAAGCTGGCCGACTGGGGCACTGACGACCTGATCAGGCGGCGGCGAGCGGCCCAGCAGGGGCTGGCAGGCGGCAGCCACCCAGCGTCGTAACGGGCTCCGAACCGGCGAGACCCCACTGGTCCCTAGCCGGCCGTCGCTACACCGCTCTGACTGAGCGGTTCGGCCCGGACCCGTCGGAGCCAGGGCCGCAGCCCGCTGAGCCGCTGCCTGCCGGCGATTTCGAGCCATTCCTTGTGCGTGGGGCCATCGCCGGCCCCGTCCGGACGTCGAGGCGGCGGACCCGTTCGCGTTGCCGCCGGCCGGTTCCGGATGAGCCTGCGACACCGCTCGGCATCGTCAGGCCATGGAATCGGCGGGAGCCAGCCGTGCCGCGCTGGCCACGCTGCGGACGTCCAGCCGCAGCCCTAGGCCGTGGCCGATGTCGACCGCCTGCAGGTACTCCTCCCGATACAGGTGCCGGTCGATCTCGCCATAGCCGTCCCGGCCACTCTTGCCGACCAGGCCGGCGGCGTGGTACTGGGCCATCAGGTCCACATAGGTCTCCGGCCCCAACTCCCCGGCCACAAACCGCAGCACCGCCTCGGTCTCGGCCAGCAGGCCCGGCATCACCAGGTGACGCAGCAGCAGCCCCCGACGGGCCAGCCCGTCGGAGTCGAACACCAGCGGGCCGACCCGGCGGAGCCGTCGCTGCTGGACGCGCTGGACACGTTCGGCGCCACCTTGCCGGGTGGCGACGACGAC
>DASUPQ010000844.1 GCA_036280995.1 Actinomycetota bacterium
ACCTCGGCGCGCTCCTCAGCGCGTACCCGGGCGGCGCGCTCGCGGGTCACGGTGCGGGTGAGCAGGAACAGCCAAGGGAACACCACCACCCCGACCAAGGCCAGCAGCCCAGCGACGAGGATCGAGAACATGGCCACGGCCCCGGCCGTGCCGGGTTCCCCTGTCCCGGAGATGGTGATGGCGGCGGCGGCCACCACCCCGGCACCGGCCAGCGCTCCGCCGACGGCCAGGATGCGCCGCAGGATACGGCCCGCTTCAGGCTCGCCCGCCAGTCGCCTGGCGGCCAGGTACGCCCACGGGCCGACCACCAGCCCGACAACCGCCAGGACCATGACGACCAGCACCGGCAGGGGCGGGGGCGTGGTGTGCTCGACCAGCCACAGAAACCCGGCGAAGACCGCGATGCCGGCACAGCCGAGCAGCACCACCCAGCCCGACCGCACCCGGGAGCCCGGCTGGCGGGGTGGCAGCGTCGGCAGGTCGCTGCCGGCGGAGGAAGTCTGGCGATTCACGACCCGATCATAGGACGGCCACCAGCCCTACTCGGTGGCGATCGCGCGCAGCACGTTGATGCGGGTGGCGTGGCGTGCGGTCATGCGGGCGGCCAGGACCGAGGCGGCGACCGCGACGAGCACGGTGCCGAGCAGGCCGCTGGCCGACACGGCCAGCCCGGCACCGGGGAAGCCCGACAGCGTGCGCACCGCCAGCCAGGCGGCGGCCAGGCCGGCGAGCACGCCGAGGGTCGCGCCGAGCAGCCCGACCACCAGGGTCTCCGTCCGGAGCATCCGGGTGACCTGCCTTGGCTGCATGCCGATGGCCCGCAGCAGACCGATCTCGCGGATGCGTTCGACGACCGATAGGGCCTGGGTGTTGGCCACCCCGAGCAGCGCGATCAGCGTCACGAACCACACCAGCCCCTGCAGCAGGGTGCTGCGGAACGCCGCTTCCTCTTGCAGGTTGGCGAGGTGGTCGCCGACGGTGTGGACGCCGAGGTTCTGGTAGCGCTTCAGCACGCGCCCCACGCTGCCGGTCCCGTCGCCGCGCAGCAGCGGACCCTGGTCGCTGAGGTCGAGGCCCGGGTCGGTGAGCAGGTAGGCGGCGTTGGTCCGCTGCCGCCCGTACCCGGCGGCGTAGGTGCCCAGGTCCAGCAGGTAGCCGGCGAGCAGTGGCGTGTCGTCGTACACGCCCGCGATGCGGTAGGGAGCGGGGCCGGTTCGAGGCAGCTCGACCGTCATCATGTCCCCGGCCTTGACGGCGTGCCGCCGTGCCTGCCCGGCCGAGACCAGCACCGTGGCGTGGCCCAGCTCGGCGAGGCTGCCGGTGCGCAGCCGCAGCCGCAGGACCTGCCCGATGGCGTCGGGGTCGACCGCGTCGATGGCGGTCTCGGCGCCCTGGACGCGGGCTCGGCCGGTGCGGACCTCCACCACTTGGCGGATGCCCGTCACGGTGCGCAGGTTCGCGGCGACCGTAGGGTCGAAGGTGGACTCCTGGCCCACGGCGGTGCCGTGTCGGACGATGAGGTCGGCGTGCACGCTGCCGGTCAGGGCCGCGGACGTCGCGGCCTGCCACGAGGTCGCGTAGCAGGCGACGGCCGTAACCGTGGCCACGGCGACGATCAGCGCCGCCACCGTGGCGCCGGTGCGCCGCTGGTTGCGGGTGGCGTTCTCGGCGCCCAACCGGACGGTGATCCCCAACCAGGGGCCGATGCGACGCAGCGGTCTGGCCAGCCCACCCACGACCACCGGAAGCCCCACCACGAGGGCGACGAGGCACAGCCCGGCCCCGCCGACGACCCAACCGCCATGGGCGGTCGACATCCCGCCGAGGACCAGCGCGGCGCCGCCGACGGCGACGGCAACGGCCACCGCGGCCCGCGCCAGCGGCCGGGACGAGGTCGCAGTCCCGTCCCGGAGCGTACGCAGCGGCGGCGTCCGGCCGGCGCGGAGCGCAGCCGGCAGCGACGCCGCGACCGCCACGGCGGTTCCCATCACGACGGCGAACCCGAGCGTCGCCCACTTCGGCGCCAGCCCGGGCGGGAGCAGATCCTTGCTGGCCAGCCAGGTCAGCAGGCCGGCCGCAGCGCCGACCCCCACGGCGAGGCCGACCAGGGACGCCACGGCGCCGACGACGGCGGCCTCGGAGACCACCAGCAGGCCGAGCTGCCGCGGCGTGACGCCGACGACCCGGAGCAGCCCGAACTCGCGGGCCCGCAGGGCGGCCAGCATCGACAGGGTGTTGAAGATCAGGAACGAGCCAACCGCCAGCGCGAGCACGCCGAAGCCGCGCAGGACCCCGGCCACGGCCCCGAGAAAGTCGCTCACCCCGGCGCTGTCGTCCTGGACGGCACGGCGCGGATCGACCACCTCCAACCGGTCGGCGACAAGGCTGGCCAGCGGCCCGGGCATCAGCGCATCCGGCGCGGCGAGCACGTCGACCGAGCTGTAGCCCCGGACGCCGAGCAGCCGACGCGCGGTCGCCAGGTCGAACACCACCAGCGAGGCCGGTCCGGCGCCGTCGGTCCCGTTGACCCGCACGATCCCACTCACGCGCAGCTCGGTCGTGCCCTGGCCGGTGGCCGCCTGGACCTCGTCGCCCACACCGACGTGGTCGCTGCGCGCGAACCCCGCGCTCACGGCCGCCTCGCCGGCGCCTGGCGGCTGGCCGGCGACGAGCTCCAAGGGGGAGAGTGAGGCGTCCTCGGGCCACGACAGGGCGAGCGACGGGCCCCTCACGCTGCCGGTCACGGGCCTGAGCTGGACCCCACCCAGGACCTTGCCGGCCGCGGCCCGGACCCCGCCCAGGCGGCGCAGACGCGCCGGCAGGTCGGCCGGCAGCGCGGAACGGGACTCCCCCTCCAATGAGGAGATGGCGCGCACGGTCGCCGTCGCTCGCCGGGGGGCGAGATTGGCAACGCCGGCGGTCAGGCTGTCGGTGAGCAGCAGCGTCCCAGCAATGAACGCCACCCCCAGCACCACGGCCAGGACCGACAGCGTCAAGCGGGCCTTGTGGGCCCACATCGCCGTACCAGCCAGGACCCACACGGCGCCGGCGCCGTTCACGGCAGCAGCTCGTCGTCGTCACGGGCAGGCCCGCGGCCCAGGACGCGAGCGATGAGGACCACCGCGACGACGACCGGCGCGGCGACCATGGCGACCGCGAGCACCGGCGCGCTTGGCCCATCGACGGGCGGCTCCGTGGTCGAGATCAGGACAAGGAGGGCGACCAGGGCTGCCGCGCAGCCGGCCAGGATGGCCAGGATGAGGACGGCTCTGCCGGGCCGGTGCTTCGCTCGGTGGGCGTCGCGGGGGTCGGGTGGGTGGTCCATCGCGGTTCCTTCTCGTGGTCGCTCAGCGTTCCAGCCGTCGGATGCGGTCCAGGACGGTGTCGGGGGTCGGGTCGGTCAGCTCACCGGTCACCCGGCCGTCGGCGAGGAACACGATCCGCTGCGCGTAGGAGGCTGCCCGGGGGTCGTGGGTCACCATCACCATCGTCTGGCCGGTGTCGCGGCAGGTGGCTTGCAACAGAGCGAGCAGGTCTGCGCCGGTGGCCGAGTCGAGCGCGCCGGTGGGCTCGTCGGCCAAGAGCAGCGCCGGCCTGGTGACCAGCGCCCGAGCGACCGCGACGCGTTGCTGCTGCCCGCTGGACAGCTCCGCCGGCCGGCGGCCGAGCCAGGAGACCAGGCCGAGGGAGGCGACCAGGTGTTCCAGCCAGGCCGGGTCCGGCTTGCGCCCCGCCAGCGCCAGGGGCAGCCGGACGTTTTCGGCGACGGTGAGGGTGGGCAGCAGGTTGTAGGCCTGGAACACCACGCCGATGCGGTCG
>DASUPQ010000845.1 GCA_036280995.1 Actinomycetota bacterium
TCGCCCTCGCCGACGAGGGTGGCGATGGCCGCCTTTTGGTCGTCTTCGGTGAACGCGTGCAGGGTGGCTCCGGCCCGGCGGGTGTCCCGTCCGAGCTGCGCCAGGAGCTGGTGGGGGACCGTCCGGGTCTCGAAGGTGGCGCGGTGGGTATGCCTTTTGTCGATGGCCTCGAACAGTTGGTGGTCGCCCGGTCGCGGCGTGTGTGCCTGACCCAGGCTCACGGTCGCGAGCAGGTCGCGGTCGGCGGGGTCGGGGAACGGCGACACGTCGCCGGCGTACCCGAAGTGCCGCAACGCCACGGTGATGTGGGACAGGGCGGCGCCGCAGCTCATCACCAGCTCACGGTCCTCGGGGTCGACCACGGACAGCGCCCGGCCGCGGTCGGCGTACAGCCGGAGGCGGCCGTCGGCGATCTGGAACCGCCAGGGCTGGGTGTTGTGACCCGAGGGGGCACGGACGGCGTAGCGCAGCAGGAACTCCCAGACCTGCTCCTCGGTGCCACCACGGGGGAAGCTTCCCCCGTCCTCAACGGATGTGTACGGCTGCGCGGCGTTCATCTCTGCCTCCTGGGCGAGCGACGAGTAGGGGTCAAGGGGTCGGTGCGGTCTCGGCCAGGACCGTGGCCATCAGGTCTTGGAACTCGACGGGCTGCTCCCACAGGGGCCGGTGCCCGGAGGTCTCGAAGTAGGTCAGCTGCTTCGAGGGCGCGCGGAGCTGCTTGAACCACTGCTGGGCCAGCAGCTGTCGCCCGGGGGCCTCATGGCGCCCTTGGGCCAGGTACACCGGCACCTCCAGGGTTGTGGCCTGGGTGCGGAAGTCGATGTCCTGCAACTGCGGGTACAGCACCGAGAACACGTCGAGCGTCGCGCCCAGGATGTGCAGCTGGTCGAGCAGTGTGTACTCCTCGACGAGGAGGTTCTCGCTCATCTGCCCGGAACCTTCACTGTTCGGGCTGTGGTCGTAGGGGTGGACCTCCATCTCGTTGGACAGGGCCGCCTCGTAGTCCAGGACGTCGGTGTACGGCGGCGGGCCGTTCGCCTCCAACGTGTCGACGAGCTCGGTGTTGCCCACCTCGCGCGCCCACGCCAGCGTGTCCTGGTAGAAGATCTTGTCGGTGGCAGCCTGGCTCACCATCTGTCCGACGCCGACGTAGGCGCGGTACAGCTCGGGGTGCTGCTGGACCGCGAGCACTCCGAGCGTGGTTCCCCAGGACTGGCCGACCAGGTAGACCTTCTCCTGGTCGAACCGGTCGCGCAGGTAGTTGGTGACCGCGACCGCGTCGGCTACGGCGCCGTCCAGGGTCATCGTGTGGGTGGGGTCGAGCTGGTCGTAGGACTTCCCGGTGCCGCGCTGGTCGAACGTGACGACCACGAAGTCGTCCTCGAGTGCTTGGCTGTGGCGTCGCATCGCGCCGAGCTCGCTGCCGCCGGGTCCGCCGGCCAGGAACAAGAGCATCGGGTTCTGCGTGCTGCGCCCGCGGATCATCAACGCGAGATCATGTCCACCGACATCGACCCGGGTCAGTTCCGCGACGCTGCCGGCGACCGTCTGGCCGTCCGCGTCGACGATCGGGTCGGTGCTGGCCGGGCGAGCGATGAGAGCAGCCAGCGCCACTAGCGGGAGTTTCCCCGCTGTCTGATTGGGGCGCGTGTTTCCCGTGTTGGTGCTGGGCTGTTGGTGCCGGAGCGTGTATTACCTATATATGGCCTCCATCGTGGGGAAGAAGCAGGGCGGGCAGACCTACTACTACCTGGTGGAGTCGGCCCGGGTGGGCGGCAAGCCACGGATCGTGTCCCAGCAGTACCTGGGCAGCGCGGCGGAGGTGGCCGCGAAGCTGTCCGGGACCCCGGCCGGCGAGCCGGTCCGCACCCAGCACAAGAGGTTCGGGGACCTGGCCGCGGTGTGGGCGATGCTGGAGCGGCTCGACGTCGCCGGCGTGGTCGACCAGGTGGCGCCGCGCCGCTCGGACGCGGCCGCGTCGGTGGGGACCTACATCGCGTTGGCGACCGCGAACCGGATCGTGGCGCCGTGCTCGAAGCTCGCCTTCGCCGACTGGTGGGCCACCACCGCGGGGCCACGCTGGACCCGGCTGCGCGGGGCGGCGCTGGACCACCGCCGGTTCTGGACGGCGATGGACCGGCTCGACGAGGCCGCGCTGCGCGGCATCGAGACCGAGCTGGGCCGGCGGATGGTGGCCGAGTTCGACCTGGACCTGTCCGGGCTGGTGCTGGACATGACCAACTTCGCCACCTTCATCGACTCCACCAACGACAGGGCGCCGATCGCGCAGCGGGGCAGGGCCAAGCAGAAGCGGGTCGACCTGCGGCTGGTCGGGCTGGCGCTGGTGGTCACCCGCGACGGCGCGATACCGCTGCTCTCCCACGCCTATCCCGGCGACCGGCCCGACGTCACCCAGTTCGGGTCGGTGATCGAGGAGCTGGTGTCCCGGTACCGGGACCTGGCCGACGGCGTGGAGTCGCTGACCGTGGTCTACGACGCCGGCCAGAACTCCGCGGACAACCACGATCTCGTCGAGGACGCCGGGATCGGGTTCGTCGGGTCGCTGCCGCCGTCGGACCACCCCGATCTGCTCGCCATCCCCGCCACCGCCTACCGCGACGTCGACCCCGACGCCTATCCCGGACTGACCTGTGTCGACACCCGGGTCACCGCGCTCGGGGTGACCCGGCGGGCGGTGCTCACCCGCTCACCGACCCTGCACGCGGCGCAGTCCCGCGGCTTCGACCAGACCCTGGCCAAGGCCCGCCGCCGGCTCACCGAGCTCCAGGCCCGGCTGGCCCGCGGCAAGACCCGCCGGGACCGGGCCGCGGTCGCCGCCGAGATCGAGGCGATCACCAAGCCCCGTTGGGTCCGCGAGGTCCTCACCACCACCCTGACCGGCCAGACCCCCGCCGAGCTGCGGCTGACCTGGCGCACCGACACCCGCGCCCGCCGGCGGCTGGAAGACCGGATCTTCGGCAAACGGATCCTGTTCACCAACCGCGACCACTGGACCACCGCCGAGGTGGTGGCCGGCTACCGCTCCCAAGACCACGTCGAGTCCGGGTTCCGGCAGATGAAGGACCCCCGGGTGGTCTCCTTCGGGCCGATGCACCACTGGACCGACTCCAAGATCCGGGTCCACGTCTTCTACTGCGTGCTGGCGCTGACCATCGCGCACCTGATGCGCCGCGAGGCCGAACAGGCAGGGCTGCACCTCTCGGTGCGCGAGCTGCTGGCCACCCTGGCCGGCATCGAGGAGACCGTGCTGCTCTACCACGACGGCGGCAAAGGCCGACCCCGCGCCCGCCGCATCCTCACCGACCAGAACCCGGCCCAACGACAACTCGCCGACCTGTTCGGCATCCACCGCTACGCACCCACCCGCTGACCAAACCCGGTTAGCGCGGATTTCCACGCAGTTGGTTCGGGGCAAGGGGGTCAGCTGATCTGGTAGCGCAGGGTGCGGTTGCCCCACCAGGGGATGGTGGTGTCGTTGGGTAGGTCGGCTTGGCGGAGGACGGGTGCGTAGGCGCGCCGGTCGAGGCGGACGGTGACCGTGTCGGGGGTGGTGGTGATGGTGCCGGGGGTTTCGAGGAAGCGGCGTTGGATCACGTCGGGGGTGACGGTGGCGTAGCCGGGCAGGCGGTTGCGGAGCGCGGCGACCAACGCTTGGGCGAGCACGCAGAGCATGATGTCAAGGTCGACGTTGAGGTTGACCGTGGAGGACAGCGCGTCGGCGTGGAAGGCGCGGATGATCTCGGCGAGGCGTTCCTCGATGGTCATCCGGCGGGCGTAGTGCTCGATCAGCGCCCGGGCGCTGAGCTGGTCGTTGTTGGTGATGATCACGGTGGGCGCGTCGCGGCCGAGCCCGGTGACGACGAGTTGGCGCACGGTGCCGGGGTAGCCGCTCAGCCGGGCGCGGGACTGGTGCACGCGGGGCCGGTTGTGCCGGCCGGGCCGGTTCAAGGTGATGGTCTTGAAGTCGCCGGGGGCCAACGCGTCGATCTGTTTGACCAGGGCGGGTGAGCGCATCCGCAGGGTGAGGAACCCGACGCCGCGTGCGTCCAGCTCGGCCAGCACCTGGTGGGTGGTGACCTTCTGGTCCATGATCAGCATCGACGGGTCGGCCCCGGAGACGCTCTTCCAGTGGTCGCAGAACGCGACCGCCTCGCGGGCCTGGCTGGCCTTGGACACCTCGGCGTTGGCGTAGACCAGGTTGTGGGTGCCGGAATCTTGGGCGAAGAAGGTGAGCACCGAGCGGGCGCGTTGGGAGCGGGTGGGTACGTAGTGCTTCTCCAGCACCGGGTCGGCGCCCCAGTGCATCACGGCGTGGAAGTCCAGGTCGAAGATCGCCTCGCTGCTGGTGGCCAGCCCGGCGTCGATCATGGTGGAGTCCAGCGCGGCGAGGAAGCGGCGCTGGTGGTGGTGGCTGGTGCGGTAGGAGTAGTCGGTCAGCGCGGACTTCTTCGGCAGCACCGACAGCCCGGCGAACAGCGCGGCGGCGGGGTCGGCGAGCAGCAGGTCGTCGACGTGGGAGACCCGCCGGGTGCGGGTCAGCTTCAGCGCCAGCAGCGACAACAACCAACTGAGGGCGGGCACGACCCGGGTGCCGGGGTAGCCGGCCTTGCGCACCAGTGCGGGCAGGTCCAGGGCGATCAGGTCGGGCAGCAGCAGCAGTAGCCCGGCCTTGCCGGTCTCCACCCGGTCCGGCCAGGCGGCGAGGTCGAGTCTGCCGGTGCGGGGCAGCCGGGTGTCCCGCCCGGGGGTGGCCGGGCTGATGCTGGCGGCCGGTTCGGGGTGCCGCAGCAGCCGGCCGAAGCCTTCCTCGGTGAGGATCTCGGCGACGCCGGTGCGGTTCAGCGGGGTGCCCTCCCCGGCCAGCCGCCGGGAGATCTCGTAGCTGGACAGCCCCTCGCGGCGGAGCTGGATCACCCGCCCCCGGGCCCGGTCCTTGGCCGGCGCCACCCCGGCCGCCGGTCCGGGCTTGCGGGGCTCGGCGAACAGGTCCAGCCGCCCGGCCCGGTGCTCGCGGACCAGGTTCACCATCGCCCAGCGGGTGTAGCCGAACCGCTCCCCGGCCTGGGCGTGGGTCAGCCCGTCGACGAAGAACGCCCGCAGCGCCTCGTAGCGGCGCTGGTTCACCTGCGCCGGGGTGGTGAACCAGCCTGCCTCGCCTTGTGGCGATCTGGCTGTCATGTGCCAGTTCTATCAGACCCGATTGCCGGGTAGCAGGACCGTCGCCGGCGGGCGTGTCACGACGGGAACCCTTGCATGTAGGCCGATTCGCCGCACGCGCTGACCGAACCCAGCACGGACCAGGTCACCGGCAGAACTACAGGGATGTGATTCGACAGCCCGATCTCAACAACCCATACACGCACGCGACACCGCTGAAGCCCTTACAGCACAGGGAAATCGAGCCACACCGCGCCCAACACCTCAACCAGGCTTGCGGTCAACCAACTGCGCGGAAATCCGCGCTAAGG
>DASUPQ010000846.1 GCA_036280995.1 Actinomycetota bacterium
GATCGTGATGCCGGCGGAGAAGGACCTCTACTTCCCGCCCGAGGACAATGACTACGAGGTCAGGCACATGCCCAACGCGGAGCTGCGGGTGATCCCGGGCGTCTGGGGGCACTTCGCCGGCGGTGGGCTCGACGCCGACCGAACCGACACCAAGTTCATCGACGACGCGCTCAAGGAGCTCCTCGCCCACGAGGTATGACGTGCCGGTGCTGTGAGGAACCGGAGGCAAGCAGCGGCCAGATGGGCCACGCGGCGCGGGGTCTGGTCCTTGGCTTGAGGACCAGGCCATGTGGTCAGGACGGAAACCCCTGCCGCCACGAGGCGATGACGGTCGGCCGCCGCAAGGCGGCCATTTGGAGGAGGTGGGCCAGGATGGCGTTGGCAGATGAGCTTGCCTACGTGACGGCGACGGAACTGGCGGCACGGATCCGGCGGCGGCAGTTGTCCCCCGTCGAGGTCGTCGACGCCTTCATCGAGCGCATCCAGGCCAGAAACCAGAGCCTGAATGCCCTGGTCTACCTCGGCTTTGATAACGCCCGCCAACGGGCCCGGGAGGCCGAGCAGGCGTTGGTGTCCGGAGCGGAGCTTGGGGTGCTGCACGGGGTGCCCACTGCGATCAAGGACCTGTTCGACTTCCAGCCAGGCTGGCCGGCGACCTTCGGCGGCATCCGCGCCCTCAAGGACCTCACCCTCGACGCGTCGTGCGCGTTCGCCGAGCGGATCCAACAAGCCGGCGCGATCGTGGTTGGCAAGACCAACAGCCCGATCATGGGGTTCCGGGGCACCTGCGACAACTACCTGTTCGGCCCCAGCCGCAACCCCTTCGACACCGCCAAGAACACCGGCGGCTCCTCGGGAGGCAGCGCCGCCGCGGTCGCCGACGGGCTCCTGCCCCTGGCCGAGGGGACCGACGGGGGTGGCTCGATCCGCATCCCCGCCGCCTGGTGCGGCGTGTACGGCTACAAGGCCTCCTTCGGTCGCATCCCCTACGTCCTCCGGCCCAACGCCTTCGGCGGCATCAACCCGTTCCTGTTCGAGGGGCCGATCACCAGGACGGTCGAGGACGCCGCGCTGGCCTTGGACGCCTTGGCCGGCTACGACTCCAGGGACCCGTTCAGTCTCGACTCCGACGAGCGCTTCACCCCGGCGGTTCGGCGGCCCATTGATGGCTGGCGGATCGCCTACAGCCCCGACTTCGACGTCTTCCCGGTCGACCGGCGTGTCGCCGAGGTGGTGGCCTCGGCCGTGCGGGCCTTCGAGCAGGCCGGCGCGGAGGTCGAGGAGGTGCGGCTGGGCATCGAGCGGGACCAGCGGGAGCTGAGCGACCTGTGGTGCCGGCTGATCATGCCGATCAACGTGGAGACCTTCGAGAACTTCAAGCGCAACGGGGTGGACCTGCTCGCCGAGCACCGCGAGGACTTCCCGCCTGAGTACCTCCGGTGGATTGAGGAGGGCTATCGGATGAGCGCGTTGGACCTCTCGCGCGACCAGCAAGCTCGCGCGGAGATCTACGACGCGATCCAGCGGGTGCTGGACGATCACCACCTGCTGGTGACCCCGACGCTGGCCTGCCTACCGGTAGACAACGCCGACGACGGCAACACCATGGGCCCCAACCGCATCAACGACGTCGAGGTCGACCCACTGATCGGCTGGTGCCTGACCTACTTCGTCAACTTCACCGGCCACCCGGCCGCCTCGATCCCCGCGGGCTTGGCCGAGGACCGGTTGCCGGTCGGCATGCAGCTGATCGGCCGCCGCTACGGTGACGCCGACGTGCTGGCCGCCAGCGCCACCTTCGAGCGGCTCAGGCCCTGGCAGGACACCTACCAGCGGTGCGCGAGCAGGCCACTGTAATGGCGGCCTACCGATCCTCAAGAGCCCGCTCGAAGTCCAATCCCGATCAGCTGGTAGGTGAACGCATAACTTCACCGAAGGAGAACCGATACCTTCGGCCCCGACGGTCGGGCGCGACCTGCGAAGACGGCGGTCCGCACAGCGGTTCCCGGTGGTTCCATGGTAGGGATGGGGTCGCCGGTTCGATTCCATGACACCGGCAGTTTTCCATGGTGAGGATGCCGGTCTGCGAGACGCCCGTAGGAGTCCCTGCTCGGCTATCTTGCCGACTGTGCTGCTTGCTCTGTCGCCCGGTGAGGGGCGTGGTTCCGCTGATCGCAGGCGCTCGGCTGCTCATCGGTTCCTTCCGACCAGAAAGTAGGTGACCATCTCGCCCATGCCCCTGATGGGGATCG
>DASUPQ010000847.1 GCA_036280995.1 Actinomycetota bacterium
GACGACTAGCTGCGAGGTGGCTCGTCCCGCCGAATCCCAAGGTGCAGATACACCCGGTCCCCCTCCAGCTCGACCAGGTCGAGTTCTCGCTCGCAGTAGTCCTCGCACCCGGCCTCCATGGCCAGGACCTCGGCCCCTCGAGCAGGTGATGCAGCTGGTCCAGCAGCTCTCGTACCGTCATGCACCGAGCCTAGCGAGCCGGGTCGCTGTGCGCTGCGCCGGCCACGCTGCCTCCTGTTATCCTTCTGGAACGTGTGTTCGATGAGGAGGCGCCGGGCATGGAGCAACAGCACTGGCAGGACCCGGCACCATCAGCATCCTCAGGCCCTATTCCCTCAGCCCACCCCGAGTACGGCAGCCAGGATGCCGAGACCTGGGCGGCCACCCCGTGGGCCGTGGTCACCGCGACCGGCATCATCCAGGCCCGCTGTGGCCACGCCACGTCGGAAGGGGTGTGTGGGGCCTGGCGGTTGAGCGCCCCCGGAGGGAGCGCTGGAAGCCCTGCTATGCCTGCGACAGTGTCGAGATCCCGGCCGCGGTCCAGGCCGCCGGGGCCGAGGTCGCCGCGGCGGTTGCCGAGGCCCGACAGGCGGCGGGCCAGCGCCCATGACCATGCCCCATTACGCCGAGGCCTTCCACCCGGCTGCGGGGCGATGCTTTCGCTTCGTCAGCGTCGCCGGCGCCCACGGCCAGCCCACCCACTGCCCAGCGCCGCCAGCCTGGCGTGGCCTGTTCGTCGCCGGCAACCGACGGCAGTATCGGGTTGAGGCCTGCGCTGGTCATCATGGGCCATTGCTCCAGGCCCGCCGGCTGCCACGGTCATGATTACCATCGGGGGCAGCTGGTGAGCCAGGCTCCGGCCGAGCCTCGGGTGCTGATCCTGCGGGCCATCGACGCCGCCGCCGCCGATCGCCATGCCCGCCTGGGCCACGCTGGCGACTGGCGCGCCGAGGGTGGCTGTGGTTGCCTTGCCGAGGTGCAACCCATCGTGAGCGCCGCTGGCGCGATGTTCGTCCAGGAGTACCTGCGATGGATCCAGGCCCTCCACGAGAGGGACGACGCTCCCGCCGGTTGGCCCGACGCGTTCGCCAAGGGTTGATCAGCTCTGCCCTGGGTACAGTCCTCGATGTCACAGCCATGACGTCGTCCGATCCCCATCGACAGGAGCCCTGATGACCGACGGGCCGTCCGCTGGTGGCCTCCTACCACCCGGCGAACTCAACGCCAATGTGGCGCACCCGGCGCGGGTGTGGAACTACTTCCTGGGTGGCAAGGACAACTTTCCCGCCGACCGTGAGGCCGGTGACGAGGTTCTTGCCCTCATGCCCGAGATCGTCGAGTCAGCCCGGGCTGACCGGGCGTTTCTGCGCCGTGTGGTCCGTTACCTGGCCGGCGAGGCCGGTATCCGCCAGTTCTTGGACATCGGCACCGGGCTGCCCACCGCCGACAACACCCACGAGGTCGCCCAGGCGGTCGCCCCAGAGTCTCGCATCGTCTACGTCGACAACGACCCCATCGTCCTGGTGCATGCCCGTGCGCTGCTGACCAGCGGCCCAGCGGGTGTCACCGCCTACGTCGACGCTGACGTGCGTGACACCGGCAGGCTGTTGTTGGCCGCCGCCAGGACGCTGGACTTCAGCCAGCCAGTCGCGCTCATGCTGCTCGGGATCTTGAACTTCGTCGTCGACGACGACGAGGCGCATGCGATCGTCAACCGGCTCCTGGACGCCGTGCCCTCGGGCAGCTACTTGGTGGTCGTCCACCCGACCCAGGAGGTCCACGGCGAGGCGATGGCCGAGACCTTGCGGCTCTGGAACGAGCGGGGTGGAGCCCCGATCGTCGACCGCAGCCCCCAGGAGCTGGCTCGCTTCTTCGACCGCCTGGAGCTGCTGGAGCCCGGGGTGGTTTCGTGTTCCCAATGGCGGCCAGACCCCGGCGACCCGCAGGTCAAGGTCGCGCACTTCTGCGCTGTCGGACGCAAAACCTAATCCTGGCAATGGCGACGCTTAGGCAGATCCACCACTGCGCGACCGCTTTCGCCGAATATGGTCGTCGGCTGCCCCGCGCGGACCAATTCGCCTGGCGGGTGGCCGCCGGTCAACTGCGACCCCTCTCCGAGCAAGACTGGGCATGCAACGTGGCCTGGAAGGTCCCGGCAGGCTATGCCGAGGCCGTGGGAGCGCTCCGTGGCGAGCTCGAGTCCGCGGCGACGTCGCCGGCGACGTTCGTAGCGAGCTGGTTGGACGTGTGGCTGGCCGAGCGGGCCGAGCGGGCGGTCCGCCGGGCGCTGGTGACCGGCTGGCAGGATAGCCCGCTTCCTCCGCCCCCGCCGGGTTGGGCGCGCCCGGTGTCGGGATGGGTCCTTGTGCGGGTCAGTGGTGTGACGGCGCGGGATGAGGCTGACGGCTGGCGGTGCGCCGGGTTCAACAACGCCGCCGAACTGGTCTGTGCGGTCGATGGCCGCCGCTGGGACTGGCAGCAGGACCAGTTCCGCTGGGAGGTGCTGATTGGCCCGCCATCGAGTCCCGAGGGCCTACCCGCCGGGAAACTGGCAGCCGAGCTGGAGCGGCTGGCCGCTGGGCTGAACCCGGGCTGCTGGATCATCAGCACCCTCGCCGCCGCCGGCTAACTCACCACCGCTACCGACGTTGCAGGTCGGAGCAGGTCAGAGCGACGCCGCTCGTGGGGTGAATCCGTGGTCGTGGTGGCACTGCGTCCTGACGTGCTCGATGGGGCCGTTGGTCGACTCCAACACGAAGCGATCCACGACCCGAGCCGGCGCCGGACAGTCCGGGTCCGGGCAGGGGATGATTCCGCCGGCCTCGTCCCAGCCAGTCGGCCCGCTGGGGTGGTCACCGATGTGGGGTTGCGTGAGGAGGGCGGCCATGGTGCTCCCTGAGCTTGGTGGCAACGATGTTGGGTACCGTACCGAACGGTCCGATCGATGCCAAGGGGGCACGTGGGCGTCGAGCCGGTCAAGTCGCTGTAGGGTCGACGGATTGATGTCCAATTCCACGGATACTTGCCCGCTACTTGTCCAATTGGACAAGTAGTGTGGACAGAGAGGTGTAGTGCCGCTTGAAGGCAAGCAGGCTCCGGCGCGACCAGAATCACCTAGCCCGCGACGGATCGGCCGACGCCTATGGGACGCGATGGGCGGCGATAGGCGCGTCACCCGGTTGGTTCGATCACCGGACCGCCCCGGACGACAAGGTTGCTCTCTTTAAAGAGGACATCGGGCGGGAGCGGGGTCAGGGTCACTCGCGCCCGGATCTCGTCCGCTCGGAGGAGAAACGGATGTGGATCCTCGTCGAGCGCCTGGGCAGGCAGAGTCCTCTCGGGAATTCGTTGGAACTCCTGCTGCGAGTCGGTGAAGAGGACGATCCCGTCCCAGAACGGCGGCTCGAGGTGGATGATGTCGTCGGCCTGGTCCTCACCTGCGAGGGTGTCGACGCCGATGAGCTCCACGACTTCGTGGTACCTCTGCGCGTGCGCGATGTCGTGATGGGTTTGGCGGATCTTGTAGCTGACCTGGACATTGACGCTGTTGGGTGGGACGTCGGAGATGGAGAGGGTTACCGGCCCAACAATGGACGCCATCACAGCTCCCTTCGACGGTGGCGGAGGACGCCAGGGTGCTCGCGGCCGGGCGAAGGTATCCCTGTGAGCATGTGCAGCTCCCTTGAACTGGACGGCTGGATCACAGGTGATGTGATGCCCGAAGCTCCTGGGCAACACTGAACCCTCGAACGGGAGAAGGCAATGGAGACGTGGATCGACGTGCTCGACGCCCCACCTCTCCCCCACTCGCCATACCACCCCGCTGGGAGCCGGGAGGGGCGCTGAGGGATTGGACAGGTAGCCGCGGACGGCGGGTGGCCAACTTGCGGCTGAAGTGGGGCACCGAGGGTAAGACGCCGCGCTTCATCATCGACGGCCGCACCTACGACACCTCGGCCGGGGTCAGAGCCGACCTGAAGGAAGCCCGCAGGGCGCTGTCGCGCCTCCACATCCCGGCCGAGATCGACATGAGCCCCATCGGACCCAATGACCACGGCCCGGTCCTCCCGAGTTGGCGGGAGTTCCGCGAGGGCCTGGCCGCCCTGGATCTCGACCCCGACCGGCCGGAGTAGCGGGCGTCGGCGGCCTCTTGCCGGGCCGGCGCTGGCCGATGTCCACCATGGTGGCGTGACGTCACGGCGTATCGGCACCTTCCCGCGAAGGTACCGCGCTACTCGTAGAGGTCGTGCAGCCCGCATCTCGAGCTCGGCCAGGACCTCGGCGAACCCCCTGGAGAGCGCCGGAGCCTACTCCGGGCCGGCGAGTGATTCCTGCGGAATCTGCCTGACGACTTCAGCTTCCCTCTTGGAATCGAACGGACCGTTCGGTACGGTCCTGACAGGAGTCGCCAGTGCCCATCTAATCATCTCGTCTCGGTGCCTGCACAGGCCAACGCACCCCGCAGCGGCCCCAGCTCTCTGGAGGGGTCTGGCGAAGGGAGGAACCTCGCATGCAGCATCAGGAGACCTTGCCGGTGGGGCCGCTGGCTTCGCTGGGCCAGTTCGAGCCCTATGGGGTTGGCCGGATCCCCGAAGCGGAACGGACCGGGACGCCATGGCGGTTCGCGCGGCTGTTCCTGGGGGCCAGCTTCGCCCCCGGCAGCATCCTGTGGGGATGGCTGCCGATCACCCTTGGCCTCGGAGTGCGCGACGCCGTCACCTCGATCGTCGTCGGCACCCTCGTCGGTCTGCTTCCGATCGCCCCGCTGGTGCTGATCGGCACCCACACCGCCACCAACAACGCCACCAGCTCGGGGGCGTTCTTCGGCGTGCGGGGCCGGTTGATCGGCAGCGGGTTGGGGCTGGCCCTGATGCTGGTTACCGCGGCCCTGGCCATCTGGACCGCCGGTGGCATCCTGGTCGCGGTCGCCGCCCGGCTGGTCGGCACTCCAAGCGGCAACGGGGCTCTGGCTGCTGCCTACCTGGTCCTGACCGCGCTGTCTGTGGCCATCGCCGTGTGGGGCTACCAGCTGTTGCTGCGCGTGACCACGGTGCTCGCCGTCGCCGGCATCGGGTTCGGGTTGCTGTTGGTGGTCGCCTTCTGGAACGACCTCAACCTGGGCTATGGGGGTGGCCAGTACGCCCTGGAGAGCTTCTGGACGACCTGGCTGCTGTCCGCAGCTGCCTACGGGGTCGGCGGGGTAATGCTGGTCGCCAGCGGCGTCGGCGACTGGAGCCGCTACATCCCGGCTCGCCGGTATCCGGCCCGGCGGCTGCTGCCAGTTGCCCTGGGCGCGATCGCCTTCGGATTCATCATTCCACCGGCCATCGGCGCGGTGGTGACCAGCGCCTTCGCCGATCCCTATGCACCCTGGCCCCAGAGCGCGGTTATGGCCGCGCCCGGCTGGTGTTTGGTCCTGCTGTTCCTCATGGCCAGCCTCGGCAGCCTCGGGTTCTTGGCGCCGACGATCTACTCCACCGGGCTCGACCTGGACGCCATCGTGGCCCGGCTCAGCCGCGCCCGCGCAACCGCCATCATGGGCGTCGTCTCGCTCGGCCTGGTCCTGGCCGGGCCGCTGGTGTGGGACGCCGAGGAGACCCTGACCGCGGCGACGCTGCTGCTGCTGGCCCTGACTGCCCCCTGGGCTGCGGTCATTGGGGTCGGGCACCTGCGTTGCCGCGGCCGCTATCTTCCCGACGACCTGCAGATCTGGAACCACCGCCAGACCGGCGGCCGCTACTGGTACTTCAATGGTTGGAACCTGCGGGCGGTGCTGGCCTGGGCCACCGGGGCCGCCTTCGGGTTGGCCACCGTGACGACCCCGGTGTTCACCGCCCCCCTGGCGGGTATCGCCAACGGGATCGACGTGAGCTTTCTGGGCTCGTCCGCGATCGCCGCGATCCTGGCGTTGATGCTCGACCGCCCGCAGCCGGCCCCATGCCAAGACACCGGCGCGGCGGCGGTGCCGGCCACAGAGGGGCGCCGATGACCAGAGCCGACCCCCTGGAGCTATCGTCCCGCCCACCCGAGTTCTGGGACCCCCACCGGCCGCCGGTCGTCGACGAGCATGGGATCCTCCATGTCTTCAGCTACGACCACGTCGAGCGGGTCCTGGTTGACCCGGTGTTCTCCAGCAGCGGCATCACCGCGCTCGATTACCACCGCATCCACCCGGCCTCGGGTGGGCTGTGGATGGCCGACGGCCGGCGTCGCCAGGACATGCGCACCATCGGTGCCGCCCCGTTTCGCCAGCCTCAGTTGGGAGCGTGGGCCCCAGGCATTTGCGACATCGCCGAGGATCTGTTGGCCGCGACGCTCGCCCGCGATGGCAACCGGATCGACCTCGTCGCCGACTACGCCCGCCCCCTGCACCTGGGCGTGATCTGCCTGCTGTTGGGGATTCCGACCAGCCATGCTGGACTGCTCGACACCTGGGTGCGGCGGGCGGCCGAGGCGACGAACGTGGCCGCCGTTCCGCCCGAACCCGAGGAGGTCAGCTTCCTCGCCGAGCTGTTGGACCGGCGGCGCCAGCACCCGCAGCACGGACTGGTCGATGCATTGCTCGCCCTCCAGACCGGGGGATACCTGGTCGAGGGGCGCCGCCTGCGCGATGAGGACCTCATCGGCCACCTGGCCATGCTGGTCCACGCCGGCTGGGAGGCCCCGGCGGCGATCGCCAACCTGATCGTCTTCGCCGAGGACGTCGGCCTCCTCGACCGGCTCCCCGACGACCCGCAGCTGCTGGCTGGCACCATTGAGGAGATCCTGCGCTCGGCCCCGCCCTTCCCGGCCGCCAACGCCAGGCCATCGCCGACACCGAGCTCGGCGGGCACCAGGTCAGCGCTGGGCAATGGGTGTACGGCTGGCTGACGGCGGCCAACCGCGACCCCAGCCGCTTCCCTGACCCCAACCGGTTCGATCCTGGCCGCTTCGCCGCTTCGCGGCTCCCCCACCATCTCAGCTTCGGCCGCGGCCCACGGCTCTGCCTCGGCGCCCCCCTGGCCCGCCTGGAACTGCAGATCGGGGCGCAAGCGCTCCTGACGGCGCTGCCGGGTCTGCGGCGGGACCCTACCAAACCGCTCCGATGGACCCTTGGCGTCAACGATGCCCTGACGGCGCTGGATTGCACCTACCGGACTCATCTGACCGGCCCCACTCGAAGCTCAATGTGACCCCCGTGGTCGCCTGTCGACCCGGGCCGGAATCTCCAGGTGCGTGCCGGCCCAGCGAGTTGGGCTGAGTAGCTGCCCGTCGACCCACCACAGGCGCTACAGCCAGCGCGACGGCCAGTTTCGGCCGGCTCTGGCGTTCCCCAGGCGGTCGGGATGATTCTGTGGCGCGCCAAGGGCGTCCGCTCGCCGAGGCAAGGCAGCCTCATCGAGGTCAGTCTCGCAAGAGGCTGACCTGCCACCCTCCGGGATCCAGCCCACGGGCGAGGTGTTCCAGTTGTAGAGCCAGTTGCCAACCAGAAGGCTGCCCCGCCTCCGGGGCTTCTCCAACGCGGATCTCCACCCCGTCAGGCAACTTCCGCCACCGCCAGGGTCGGCGGTCGGCCACGCAGGAGAGTTCTGCGGCGCTGCTGATCACGATCAGACGCCTGTCATCGGCTACCGTGATCGGCGTGGCGCCGCTGATGCGCAAGATGGCCCAGCTGTTCTGCCACTGGTCGGGATCGATGACGGTAGCGGCCGTAACCCAGCGGCTCCAGCCCCGGCTAGCAAGGCTCGGCGGCTCTTCACGTCCAGCAGGAGTCGGCTGCCGATGGCGACGGGCGTTGTCGTGCTGCTCGGCCAGCCACCATGCCAGCCAGCGAGCCGCCGTCGCTGGCGCCGACGTGTGCGTGTTCATGGCCTGGAAGTCGCCCTGCAATCCTTGCACGCTCTTCACGGCCTCGTCGGGAGGCATCCATTCAGGCCAGGTCAACTCCTGGTCGGCGATGGCCTCCAGCCGGCCGGCCAGCGTTCGCCACGCCAGCCGCTCGGGTGCAGGCAGCTGCTGGCCATAGTCGGCCAGGCCGCTCAAAGTGTGGTAGATGTGCCTGAGGGTGATCACCGCAGCATTCTGCCCCATCGCGGGTCGACGGCCCAGGCCGCAACGGCCACCGAGCAGGACGGCGTCGACAGCCATCCGGATGCGCCCGACCGTTGGACTGCCTCGAGGATCTTCGCCGGCGTGGGGCGGTATCGGCTTGGGAGGGGATCCGCCTGGCGTTTCGGGTGGGCTACCTGTTCGCCCGTGCCGAGGTACCGCTG
>DASUPQ010000848.1 GCA_036280995.1 Actinomycetota bacterium
GTGCCTGACTTCCAAGGAATCGGCAAGCACGGGCGCAGGGACACCTTAGCCCGGCTGTTGCGGTAGTGGTCTGATCTTGTGGCGCGACACGGGGTGTGGGAACGCGAAAGTGCCTGCTCTGGCTGGGATTCTGGTCTTGCCGAGGGACCGGGACCGCCAAGTCGAGAGGCACTTCGCGAGTGCAATCTACAACGAGTCGACCCAGGATCACGGTGACCGCGGACGGGGACGGCGTGGCGTCGCATGCGGGGTCCCGGTTGCTGGCCGATCTGGCCGACCGGACCGGCCTGACAGGGTTCCTCGGTGAGGCGGTCGGTGGGCTGCGACGGCGCCGGTCGGGTCACGATCCGGGGCGGGTGCTGGTGGATGTGGCGGTGATGCTCGCCGACGGGGGGCGGGGCATCAGCGGGCTGGCGGTGCTGCGGGACCGCCCGGAGCTGTTCGGGTCGGTGGCCTCGACCGCGACGGCGTGGCGGGTGCTGGACGGCGTCGACACCGCTCTGCTGGAGGCGGTGCGCGCCGCCCGGGCGCGGGCGCGGGAACGGTTGTGGGCCCAGCGCGAGGCGACGGTGGGGCCGATCCGGGCCAGCGCGGCCGGCGGGCGGGACTGGCCCGGTCTGCGGCTGGTCATCGACGCGACGCTGGTGACCTGCCACAGCGAAAAGGGCGGGGCCAGTGCCTCATTCAAGGGCGGATTCGGGTATCACCCGCTGACCGTGTGGCTGGACAACACCAACGAGGCCCTGGCCGCGCTCCAGCGCACCGGCCGGGCCGGGTCGAACACCGCCGCGGACCACATCGCGGTGACCGACCTGGCGCTGGCGCAGATCCCCGAACCCGCCCGGTACGGCACCCCGATCCTGATCAGCGCGGACGGGGCGGGGTCGACCAAGGACTGGCTGACCCACCTGCGGGGTCTGCGGGAAACTGGCCTTGACCTGCGGTTCTCGGTCGGGTTCACCGCCACCGAGGCGGTCCAGGCCGCGATCCGGGCGCTGCCCGAGTGCGCCTGGACCCCGGCGATCGAGGCCGACGGGACCCGCCGGGAGGGCGCCGACGTCGCCGAGCTCACCGGCCTGCTGCCGGGCCTGACCGCGGCGGGCTGGCCGGTTGGGATGCGGGTGATCGTGCGCCGGGAACGCCCCCACCCCGGGGTGCAGCTGCGGTTCACCGACCACGACGGGTGGCGGTTTCAGACCTTCGCCACGGACACCCCACCCGGCTACCACGGCGGAGCGGGCGGAGGACTTGCCCAGCTCGAGGCCCGCCACCGGGCGCACGCCCGGGTGGAGGACCGGATCCGCTGCGCCAAGGACACCGGGCTGGGCCATCCGCCGTCCCGCGAATACAAGATCAATCAAGCGTGGCTCGAGCTGACGTTGATGGCCTGCGACCTGATCGCCTGGACCCAGACCACCCTGCTCGAGGGTGACCTGGCCCGAGCCGAACCCAGGCTGCTGCGCTACAAACTCCTCCACGCCGCCGCCCGGCTCACCCGCGGACAGCGCCGGCTGTTCCTGCGGATCGACGCCGGTTGGCCCTGGCGACACGCCCTCGCCGCCGCGTTCGCCCGCCTCCAAACCCTTCCGCTGCCCGCGACCTGAGGCCGCGGCCGGCCGCGACCACCCACGACCAGAACGGCCGGAGACACCGACCACCACGTCGGCGGCCCGGCCACGCCGACACTCCGCCAGTCCTTGCCACAACCCGAAATTACAATCCCAGTCCAAGATCACTCGGCTAGTGAAAGACCGAGGCTAGTGCCAATACCGTTCAGTTAAGGTCACATCGGTGTAGTTTGGTGTCATGCCTCGCGCGGGTTGGAAGAAGCCGGTCTCGGATCGTCGGTTGTCGGATCTGGTCTCGGTGGGGGTGTTGACTCGCGTCTTCCCGCCGGGGTTGGTCGATGAGGTGATCGCCGCGACGGGACGGACCGAGCAGCGGCATCGGTCGTTGCCGGCGCGGGTGATGGCCTACTTCTCGATCGGGATGGCGCTGTACTCCGAGGGCTCCTATGAGGATGTGCTGTCCCAGCTGACCGACGGGCTCTCGTGGGCCTCGGGGTGGGCCGAGAGCTACGCCCCGCCGAGCAAGTCGGCGATCTTCCAGGCTCGGGTCCGGTTGGGCTCGGAACCGCTGGCGGCGTTGTTCGCGCGGGTCGCCAGGCCGATCGGTGGCGACCAGGCTCCGGGGGTGTGGCTGGCGGGGCGTCGTCTGGTCGCAGTCGACGGCACCTGCCTCGATGTCGCCGACACGGCGGTGAACGCGGCGTTCTTTGGCAGACCGGGAGTCAACAAGGGCGAGCAGGCCGCCTTCCCGCAGGCCCGGGTGGTGGCCCTGGCCGAGTGCGGCACCCACGCGGTCTTCGCCGCGCAGATCGGGGCATACACCCAGTCCGAGGCCACCTTGACCCAGCCCCTGCTGGACCGGCTGGAGCCGGGCATGCTGCTCCTGGCCGACCGGGGATTCTTCTCCTACGCCTTGTGGCGCAAGGCGATCGGGACCGGCGCGGACCTGCTGTGGCGGGTCCGGACCGACGCGGCCGGCCCCAAACCGGCCCACGTGCACGACCTCGACGATGGGTCCTGGCTGGCCCACCTGCGCCGCAGCACCCCAGCATCAGCTCGCCGTGAGGAACCGATGCTGGTCCGGGTGATCGACTACACCATCGATGACGGTCGGGACAACCCCACCAGCTACCGGCTGTTCACCACGCTGCTCGACCCGGATGAGGTCAACGCGGTAGATCTCGCCGCCGCCTACACACAGCGGTGGGAGATCGAGTTGGCCCTCGACGAACTCAAGACCCACCAGCGCGGACCGCGCACCGTGCTGCGCTCGAAGTCGCCCGACCTGGTACTCCAAGAGATCTGGGGACACCTGTGCTGCCACTACGCG
>DASUPQ010000849.1 GCA_036280995.1 Actinomycetota bacterium
GTGCCGCCGAGGCGCAGCGGGCCGCGGCCTCGGCCCGGATGGCCACCTCGGCCAGCTGGCGCGAGGCCGCCGACTCCGCCCGCCTGTCTGTCCGGCTCGTCTACGAGGCAGCGGCCGACCTGGTCGGCTGGGTCGCGGACGGCCTCCGCAGCGGGTCGAGCATGCTGGTCGCCTGGCTGGTCTCCCTGGCCGTGGCCGCCCGGGGTCGCCTCCGCCACGGCTCGGCCACCGCCGGCCGCCACGTCCGCGCCGGTTCGGCCGCCACCCGCGAGGGCCTCCGGGCCGGGTCCGCCGCCACCCGCGAGGGGCTGCGGGCCGGTTCGGCGGCGGCGGGTCGCGGGGTCCGTGGCGCCGGCGCCGGGATCGCCGGCGCCGCCGGTGGGCTGGCCTCCCGCATCGACGCCCTGGCCGAGCGCGGCCGCGCCAGCCGTTCCGGCCGACCCGGCGCGGACGTGGCGGCCGGTTCGGGCGCCGGGGCCACCGCGTCGGGCCCTGGGCTGGCCGGGTCGGCCACCGGTCCGGGGGCGGCGACTCAGGAGCTGGCCGGCCTCCCGGGAACGACCCAGGACCCGGCCGGGGGCCGGAACGGCCATCCGGACGGGTCGGGCCGGAGCCGGCTGGTGCCCGACCCGGTCGACCCGGTCGAGGCCTGGTGGCTGCCGTCCAGCATGGTCGACCGGGTCGAGGACCCGGTCCCGGTCGCCGGCCCGCCCGGCCGCGCGGGCCGCCGGGCAGACCGGTCCGGCGCCCGCAGCGACCGTGGCCGCAACCCGGTGGTGGCCGGCCTGGGCAGGATGGCCGTCCCGTTCCGGGCGGTCGGGACCCGGCTCGCCCCGCTGGTGACCGCCATGGCCGCCCCGCCCAACCACCGCCGGCGCGGCTGGCTGCCGTTCGCGCGCCCGGTGGCGGTCGCGCTCGCCCTGACGCTGCTGATCGCCACGGCGACCGCCGTCCCGGCGGCCATGCTGGTCGGCGACTCGGTCAAGGGCGCCGGGGCCGGCCTCCCCGAGCTGGAGGAGCTGCGCCAGCTCCGCCAGCCCGAGCGGACCCAGGTCTACGACCGCCAGGGCCGGGTGATCGAGGTCCTCAAGGACGAGCAGGACCGCATCGTGGTGCCGCTGTCGAAGATCTCGCCGACCATCCAGCAGGCGGTGATCGCCGCCGAGGACGCCCGCTTCTACGAGCACAAGGGCGTCGACGACCGGGGGATCGTCCGCGCGGCCGTCACCAACCTGCTCAGCGGCGAGGTCAGCCAGGGCGGCAGCACCATCACCCAGCAGCTCGTCCGCAACAGCTACCCCGACCTCAAGGACATCTCGATCGTCCGCAAGATCAAGGAGGCCGCCCTCGCCGCCCAGCTCGAGGGCAAGCTGTCCAAGCAGGAGATCCTGCACCGCTACCTGAACCGGGTCTACTTCGGCGCCGGGTACTACGGGGTCGAGGCGGCCAGCAGGGGCTACTTCGGCCGCTCGGCCGCCAGGGTCAGCCTGGCCCAGGCGGCGATGCTGGCCGGGGTCATCAGGGAGCCGGTGAGCTCCGACCCCCGCCAGCATCCGGAGCGGGCCAAGCTGTTGCGCGACTCGGTGCTGGAGCGGATGACCCAGCTCGGCATGATCCCGGCCGACCAGGCCGCCAAGGCGAGGAAGCAGCCGCTCAAGATCGAGAAGCCCCGCACCGTCGGCGGCCGCTACCCGTGGTTCATCGACGGCCTCCGCCGCCAGCTCCAGGAGGACGAGCGCCTCGGCAAGACCCGGGAGAGCCGGACCCGGCGGCTGTTCGAGGGTGGCCTGCGCATCCACACCACCCTGGACCGCGACATGCAGCGGGCGGCCGAGCAGGCGGTGGACACGTGGCTGCCACCCTCCGGCCCGGACATCGCCCTGATCGCCATCGACCCGCGCGACGGCGGGGTCCGGGCGGTGGTCGGCGGCCGCAACTTCGAGACGGGCGCCTACAACGCCGCCCTGCAGGGCGTCGGCCGCCAGCCCGGGTCGTCGTTCAAGACCTTCGTGCTGGCCGCCGCGCTGGAGGCCGGCATCTCGCCCGACTCGGTCTGGGAGTCGAGCGGCTTCGAACAGCTCGTCTGCGGCAGGCCCTGGAAGGTCGCCAACTACGAGGGCGGCGGGTCCGGGCCGGTGTCGGTCCGGGACGCCACCCGCCGCTCGGTCAACGGCGTCTACGGCCGGCTGATGGAGAGGCTCTGCCCCGAGAAGGTGGCCGAGATGGCCGAGAAGCTCGGCATCCCCCCGATCGTCCCCCGCAACCGGGAGCCGTCGATGGCCCTGGGCGCGGCCGAGGTCCGCCCGATCGACATGGCCAGCGCCTACGCCACCCTGGCCAACCTGGGCGAGTACCACAAGCCGACCTTCTTCGAGAAGGTCGACCACCGCAGCGGCCGGCCGGTGATCGACGAGCCGTCCAAGCCCGAGCGCCGCGTCCCGGCCGCGCTGGCCTGGCAGGTCACCGACATCCTCAAGGGCGTCATCACCGGCGGCACCGGCACCGCGGCCAACATCGGCCGCCCGGCGGCCGGCAAGACCGGCACCAACCAGGAGTACCGCGACGCCTGGTTCGTCGGCTACACCCCCCAGCTGGCGGTGGCGGTCTGGATGGGCGACCCCAAGAGCCAGCAGCCGATGTACAACGTGGAGGGGCAGCGGGTGTCGGGCGGGTCGTTCCCGGCCCGGGTCTGGCACGACTTCATGGCCGTGGCCATGGCCAACCAGGAGGTCCTGGACTGGCCGAAGCCGCCCGAGGACCTGACCTACACGGTCCTGCCCCCACCGCCGGAGAAGAAGGACGAGGACGACAAGGACGAGGACGAGGACCGGAGGCCGGGCCAGCCCGGCAACGGCGGCGGCAACGGCAACGGAAATGGCAATGGCAACGGCGGCGGCAACGGCAACGGCCGGGGCAACGGCCGAAACGACTAGGAGCGCCCGTGCCCTACCTCGACTACGCCGCCAGCGCCCCGCTCCGGACCGAGGCCCTGGCGGCGATGCTGCCGCTGCTGGAGCGCCCGGCCGCCAACCCGTCCAGCCAGCACGGCCAGGGCCGGGCGGCCCGGGCCGCGGTCGAGACGGCCCGCGAGCAGGTCGCCGCCCTGGTCGGCGCCGTCCCGGCCGAGGTCGTGTTCACCTCCGGCGGCACCGAGGCCGACAACCTGGCCGTCAAGGGCGCGGTGCTCGCCCGGTCACCGGGGGAGCGGCACCTCGTCTGCTCGGCCGTCGAGCACCACGCCGTGCTCGACGCCGCCGCCTGGGCCGAGGCCGACGCCGGCGCCCGGGTCGACCTGGCCCCGGTGGACGGCCTCGGCCGGGTCGAGCCCGACCGGCTGGCCGCGCTGCTCGAGCCGGGGCGGACCGCCCTGGTCGCGGTGATGGCGGCCAACAACGAGGTCGGCACCGGCCAGCCGGTCGCGGCCGTGGCCGAGCTGGCCCATGCCGCCGGCGCGGTCCTGGTCTGCGACGCCGTGCAGGCGGCCGGCCTGCCCGGTCTCGACATGGCCGGCGACGGCGTCGACCTGCTCGCCCTTGCCTCCCACAAGCTCGGCGGCCCGACCGGGGTCGGCGCCCTGGTCGTCGGGACCGGGACGAGCCTGCGGCCGCTGCTCCACGGCGGCGGTCAGGAGCGGGGTCTTCGCTCCGGCACCCTCCCCGCCGCCGCCCTCGCCGGTTTCGGCGCCGCCGCCGCGGCCGCCCTGTCAGAGCGCCAGGCGGGTACCGCCGCCTCGTCCCTGGCCGCCCTCCGCTCCCGCCTCCTGACCGGTCTCCACGCTCTGGTTCCCGACCTGGAGGTCAACGGCACCCCCGACCCGATCGTGGCGGCCGACGGCCCCGACCCGACTGCGGCCGGGTTGCCAGGGTTGTTGTCGGTGCGGTTCCCGGGGCGGCGGGCCGAGGACCTGCTGCTGCTGCTGGACCGGCACGGGGTCGCGTGCTCGGCCGGGTCGGCCTGTGCCAGCGGGGCCGTCACGCCCTCGCACGTGCTGGTGGCCATGGGCCGTGACCCCGCCGGGGCCCGGGAGACGGTCCGGTTCAGCCTCGGGCACGCCTCGACCCAGGCCGACGTCGACGCCGCCGTGGCCGCCGTCGCCAAGGCCCTCGAGGTGCTGGCACCGGCCGAGGAGACCCGGCCGACCGCCCGGGCCGGCCAGGCGGTGACCCCGTGACCAACCAGGTCCTGGTGGCGATGAGCGGGGGAGTGGACTCGTCGGTGGCGGCGGCCCTGGCGGTGGAGGCGGGCTGGGACGTGACCGGCGTCCACCTCAAGCTGGCCGACACCCCCGCCCACCTCCAGGTGCAGGGCAAGGGCTGCTGCACCCTGGCCGACGCCGACGACGCCCGCCGGGTGGCCGCAACCATCGGCATCCCCTTCTACGTCTGGGACATGGCCGAGGAGTTCCAGCGGGCCGTGGTCGACGACTTCGCCGCCGAGTACGCCGGCGGCCGCACCCCCAACCCGTGCGCCCGCTGCAACGAGCAGGTCAAGGTGGTGGGGCTGCTGGCCCGGGCCCGGGCCCTCGGCTTCGACGCCCTGGCCACCGGCCACTACGCCCGGGTCGAGGCCGGCCGCCTCTACCGGGGAGCGGACGCCGCCAAGGACCAGTCGTACGTGCTCTACATGCTCGGCCCGGCCGAGCTGGAGCACTTGCGGCTGCCCCTCGGCCGGCTGACCAAGCCGGAGGTGCGGGCGATCGCGACCCGCCTTGGCCTGCGGACCGCGGCCAAGCCGGAGTCCTACGACGTCTGCTTCGTCCCCGACGGCGACACCGCCGGGTGGCTGGAGCGCCGCTTCGGGCCACGCCCGGGCCAGGTGGTGGACACCGCCGGCCGGGTCCTGGGCCACCACCGGGGTGCCTACCGCTACACGGTCGGCCAGCGGCGCGGCCTCGGCGTGGCCGCCCCCAGCCCTCGCTACGTGCTCCGGGTCGAGCCGGCGGCCGGCCGGGTGGTGGTGGGGGAGCGGGCCGAGCTGGCCATCGGCACGGTCGAGCTGGAGCGGGCCACCGCCACCGACGGCCACGGTCTCCGCCCCGGCAGGGCCAAGGTCCGCCTCCGCGCCCACGGCACCGAGGTCGCCTGCGGGGTCGTCCCCCTGGAGGACCCGGCCGCCGGGCGAGTGCGGCTGGAGCTGGACCAGGCGGTGGACGCGGTCGCCCCCGGGCAGGCGGGGGTGCTGTACGACGGGGACCTGGTCCTCGGCGGCGGGACGGTGGCCGCGACCGGCTCCGTGGCCGCGACCGGGACCGTGGCCGCGGCCGGGCCAGGCACGTAGAGCCCGAGGCGTACGACCCGGACGGCCGCTACGTAGTCATCGGGCCCGGGATCGCGTCGGTCAACGAGTGGGCCAACGCCCTCGACACCGGGGCCAAGGTCATCTCCCTGCTGCGCAGCCCGACCCCGGACGAGCAGGACCTCAACACCCGCTGCTTCTTCGAGACCTAACGGGATCGACGCCTTCCAGGCGCTGCCGTTCGACCGGCGTCTGGCCTTTCTCGGCCAGATCCTCAAGGGGACCTCGCCGCTCAGCTCGGGCACGTCGGTCCTCCCGCTCAGGTGCCGGTCAGGCAGCCGGCGATCCCGGTTGGCGCCTCCTGTCCGTCGGCCACCTCCCAGTCGCTCGCCTTGTAGCCCCTGGTGCCGTAGCCGGCCGAGGCGAGGACCCGGGGCTGGGCCTCCGGCCCCTGCCCGACCAGCCAGCGGCCCCGCCGCGACTGCTCGTCCTCCTGGTAGGCCTTGACGTACCACTGCCGCTGCCCGTCCGAGGCGCGCCAGGTGCGCATCTCCCTGACCACGAAGGCGTCGGTCCAGCCCTCGTGCTCCCGGATCGCGTCCAGGGGGGCGGTCCGGGTCGGGGTGCTCGGCTTTGGCCGGGCGATGGCGCTCGGGCACTTCGTCCCGCCCGGTGGGCTCGTGACGGCCACGGTCGTCTCGGGGGCGGCCACGACCTGTGGCTCCTCGTCCGACAGGAGCTGCGTGGCGCCGAGGTAGGCGGCGACCGGCAGCGCGATCGCGGCCACCGCGACCAGCCCCCGGCGACCCCTCCGGCGCCCACCCCCGCCCCTATGGACAGCCGCGGGGCCTCTGTGGACAGCCGCGGGCGCGGCGGTGGCCGGCGGAACCGGCGAGGGCGGTGCAGAGGAGGGCGGGGCGGCGGCCGGGGCGGCGTGGGCCGGGGCAGTGGCCGCGGGCGGGGCGGTACCTGGGGCGGCGACGCCGGATGGGGCGGCAGGCGGACGACCACGAACCGGCGGCATCTGCATGGACCTGGTTTCGGCGTCAGCCGAGGGTGGCGGGGCCGGCGCCGGGGAACGGAGCTCGGCCTGCATGGCGGTGACCAGGGCGGTGCAGGTTGGCCAGCGGTCGTCGCGGGACTTGGCCATGGCTCGGGCGACGATGGCGTCCAGGGCCGGGGGGAGGCCGGGGGCCCGGCTGGACACCGACGGGGGTGGTTCACGGAGGTGGGCGAAGACCACCTCGATGTCGTTGATGCGCTCGAACGGTGGCGAGCCGGTGAGGCAGTGGAACAGGACACAGCCCAGCGAGTAGACGTCGGCGCGGCCGTCAAGGGCGCCGCCCTCGATCTGCTCGGGGGCGACATACGGGATCGTGCCCACGAACTGGCCGGTGGCGGTCAGGCCGACCTTGCCTGCTGGACGTCCATCTCCTTGATCAGCCCGAAGTCGCACAGGTAGCAGTGGCCGTCGCCACCGGCCGGGCCGGCGGCGAGGAGGATGTTGCCCGGCTTGACGTCGCGGTGGACCAGGCCGCGGGCGTGGGCGGCGTCGAGCGCGCTGGCCACCTGGGCCATGATGGCCACGGCCCGGGCCGGGGCCAGGCGGCCCTCGCGCCGCAGCAGGGTCGACAGGTCCATCCCGTCGACGTAGCGCATGGCGATGTAGAGCAGCCCGCCGTCCTCGCCGGTCTCGTAGATCGGGATGATGCTGGGATGGTCGATGCTGGCCGCGATCCGCGACTCGCGCAGGAACCGCCGGCGGAACACGTCGTCGGCGGCCAGCTTGGGCGGGAGCACCTTGAGCGCGACCCGGCGGTCGAGGCTCAGCTGCACCGCCCGGTAGACCTCGCCCATGCCCCCGCGCCCCAGGCGGGCCTCGATCCGGTAGCCGGCGATCTGGATGTCGGGGTCAGGCTGCCTGTCCACGCAGAGTGTTGTAACACCGGGCAACGGGTCACCAGAAGGGGCGTTGTCCGCTAGTTACCCGAAGGCGCCTGGTCGAGCCGGTAGACGCCGCCGACCGGCGGCGCCGGCCGCCGGTCGGCGCGCCCGAATTGCCGCCCATGGCGGCTATCATGGGCGGCGCGTGCGGACCTCCCGCCTCCTCCGGGAGCTAGGCTTGAGCCCCCGGACCCCAAGACCAGCAGGGATGCCGAATGCCTGCCACGCCCGAGGTCGGCCACCGGCTCGGGCCCTTCCGGATCGAGGAGCGGCTGGGCCAGGGCGGCACGGGGACGGTGTTCCGCGCGGTCCACGACGACGGCCGCGTGGTCGCCCTCAAGGTGCTGCGCGACGAGCTCGGCGCCGACCAGTCGTTCCGCACCCGGCTGGCCCGCGAGGCCAGGGCCGCGGCCGAGGTCGACCACCCCAACCTGGCCCGGGTCCTGGAGGCCGGGGAGGCCGACGGCCGCCTGTACCTGGCGGTGCGCTACGTCGACGGCCGCTCGCTGGCCGAGCGGCTGGCCGCCGGCGGGCCGCTGGAGGTCCCCGAGCTGGTGCGGCTGGCCGCCGAGGCCGGGGCCGGCCTGGACGCGCTGCACCGGCGGGGGATCGTGCACCGCGACGTCAAGCCGGCCAACCTGCTGCTCGCCCCCGACGGGACGGCCGTGCTCGGCGACTTCGGGCTGGCCAGGAACCGCGCCTGGACGGTGCTGACCCGGCCCGGCCAGGTCCTCGGGACCCTCGACTACCTGGCCCCGGAGCTGATCCGGGGCGAGCCGGCCGACCCGATGAGCGACCTGTACGCGCTCGGCTGCGTCCTCTACGAGTGCCTCGCCGGGGCGCCGCCGTTCGCCGGCCGGGGGGTCCTGCGGATCGGCATGGCCCACCTGGAGGAGGAGCCGGGCGACCCGGCCGCCGGGCGGGCCGACGTCCCGCCGGCCCTGTCCTGGACGATCCGCCAGGCGCTGGCCAAGGACCCGTCCCGGCGGCCGCCCGCGGCGGGCACGCTGGCCCGAATGCTCCGCCTGGCCGCCGCCGACAGCCGGCCCACCGGGAGCGTGCGCCCGGCCGGCGACGGCCTCGAGGTCGAGGACCACGGGTCACGCAACGCACCTGGGTGAACGGCGCCCGGGTCGACGGCCCCGCCGGCCTCGCCCGGGGTGGCGACCCGTCGCCTCACCCCGACCCTGCTCTCGTTCGGCACGGTGATCGCGACCCGCTAGCGACCCCCGGCGCCGTCCTCCAGCACCCGCTTGAGGGTGCGCAGGTCGCGCCGGACCGATCGCCGCACCAGCGCGGCCAGGAGCGGGTCGGCGAGCCGGTAGAGGCGGCTGGCGTCGCCCTCGACCCGGACCGAGACCTCGGTCCCGCCCTCACCCGCGTCGTCGTAGCCGTAGGTGACCCGCATGGGGAACGGCGACCGGACCGAGCGCATGGCCAGCCGGGTCCCGGTCAGCTCGGTGATCTCGTTGACGTACTCGACGCGGCGGCCCAGGAACGAGGCCACCCGCTCGACCCGGCTGCCCACACCGACCGGCGGGTCGGTGACCAGCCGGGCCGAGCGCAGCCCGCCGATCCAGCTCGGGTCGTTGGCCGGGTCGCGCAGGTAGGCCGCGACCTCCTCGCGGGGCCGGCCGACGGCGGTCACGGCCCGGGTGTCGATGGCCACGGGACCTCCTCGGGCAGCTCG
>DASUPQ010000850.1 GCA_036280995.1 Actinomycetota bacterium
AGCGCCGGTGCGACGACGGCCCCGAAGCGGTTCGGCAGAAAACTGCGCTGATTGCCCGGCCGCGTCCTCTGCTATTTGTACAGGCTCCTTTGCTGTAATCCAGCATCCCCCTAATGAGCTACGTAGGTTGGCGGTAGCCCATCTGGGCCAGCCGAGAGGTTGCCTGCCTGCTGGGGCTACGGCAACCCGACGATGGCACCTACGTCGAAGTGGGGTTAGTTCCACCGGCAAACGTCTCCTAAGATGCATTCGCAGCGGATATGCAGGCTAGGCGCTGGCCGGCCGACGATCGCGGGCGGGGGGCCAGGGGTCTTTGCAACAAGGGGGGGCATGGTCAGAAGGCCGCCTCCCGTAATCGAGATCGTCTCCGCCAGCGATCTCCTGCGATATGGAATTCGTATTGAGGACGCTCCCAGGGGGCGGCGTGACGGCCGTGCGCCGGGCCGGACTCGCGGTGCAGGAGGTAGGGCTCCGTTGGAACTTGGTGAGGTGATCGGTCGGATCTTCGGCCGGCACAAGAAGCTAATTGCGGCACTGGTATTGGCGGGGCTTCTGGCCGGCTTCGCGATCCATTTGGACGACGCCCCGCGGTACTCGGCGTCGGCTCGGCTGGTGCTGGACACCTCCGACCCGGAGGACCAGGCGCAGTCAGGGGTGATCGCCGACACCACCCGGGCCATCGCGTCGGGTCCTTCACTGGTCCGCGAGGCGCTGGCCACGATCGGCGTCCGCCGCGACGCCACCGAGCTGGCCAGGCGGCACGTGAGCGTCCAGGCCCTCGGCAGCTCGGGCGTCATGCAGCTCTCGGTGACCGACAGCGACCCCGAGGTGGCCGTGGCCCTGGCCAACGCCATCGCCGAGTCCGTCATCAGGACCCGGCTCCAGGTGACCGCGGGTGAGGCCGCGTCCGTGGTCCGCAGCCTGGACAAGCAGATCACCCTGTTCCAGCAGCAGATCAGCGACCTGGACGCCCGCATCGACCAGGCCGGGGGCGCCGCCGCCAGCGGCCAGCTGGTGCGCCGGCGCGAGGCCCTCGAGCAGCGCATGAGCCAGCTGGAGAGCGAGCGCGCGTCGGTCCAGACGACCCGGGCGCTGCGGCCGAAGGCCGACGTCCTGGACGCGGCCAGCCCGCCGGCCCAGCAGCTCCCCGGCCGCCGCCTTCCCGACCTGGTCCTCGGTGGGCTCCTGGGCCTGCTGCTCGGCGTCGGCGCCGCGGCCATGGTCGAGAGCCTGCGGCCCACCCTGGTCGGGCGGACGGCCATCGCCAGGGGCACCGAGGCCCCGGTCCTGGCCGAGCTGGTCGGTCCTCCGCAACGACGCGGCCACCGCCATGGCTGGGTGGCGGCCGACGTCGCCGAGGCGGCCATGCACGTCGAGCTGGTGGCCGTCGCCGCCGGCGTGCAGCAGGTGCGGCTGATGGCTCTGGACCGGCAGGTCGACCTCTCCAACCTGGTGCAGATCCTGGGCGACTCGCTCAAGACGGCCACCGTCCAGCAGGCGGACATGCCGACGGCCCGCCGCCGCCGGCCCGGAGCGCGGGCGGAGCTGGAGCCGGAGGCGCTCCAGTCCGAGGGCGAGGGCGGCCGCATCGGCCTGGTCCTGGTGGCGCCCACCGTGCTCAAGCTGGCCGACCTCGACCCGGTCAAGGACTTCCTGACCATCTCGGGCTGGCCGCTGCTGGGCGTGATCGTCTACCAGTCCCCGCGCCGGAAGGCCCTGGTCCCCGGCGGCCAGCGCAGCACCCGATCCCAGGACACCTACACCGAGGTCGATGCATGACGGCTCCCGTCACTTCCACGTCCGCCGACCGCATTCCCTTCGCCCGAACGCCGATGTCCGAGGAGGCCCAGGCCGCGGTGGCCCGCGTCCTGTCCTCGGGCTGGGTCACCACCGGTCCCGAGGTGGCGGCGTTCGAGCAGGAGTTCGCCGCCTGGACAGGGGCCGAGCACGCGGTCGCGGTCGCGTCCTGCACGGCCGCGCTGGAGCTGTCGCTGCGGTCGCTGCGGCTGCCCGCGGGCTCGCCCGTGCTCAGCTCCACGATCACCTTCTGCGGGGCCGTCAACGCGATCCTCCACGCCGGCCTGCGCCCGGTGCTGGTCGACGTCGACCCGGACACGCTCATGCCCGACGAGCGGACCACGGCCGCGGCCGTCCGGACCGCCGGCGACCCCGCGGCCATGGTCGCGCTGCATTTCGCCGGCCACCCGGCACCGGTCGAGGCTATGGCCGAGGCGGCCGGCCTGCCGCTCGCCCGGGTGGTGGAGGACGCCGCCCACGCCGTCGGCACGCGGGTCGGCGACAGGCCGGTCGGGACGATCTCGGCGGCCACCTGCTTCAGCTTCTACGCCACCAAGAACCTGCCCATCGGCGAGGGCGGCATGGTCACCACCGCCGACGCCGAGCTGGCCGACCACGTGCGGCGCTGCCGGCTCCACGGCATGAGCCGTGACGCCTGGAAGCGGTACCTGCCCGGGTCGGCGTGGCGCTACAGCGTCGACAACGTCGGCCTCAAGGCGAACATGACCGACCCGCAGGCCGCCATCGGCCGGGCCCAGATGGGCCACTTCGCCGGCTGGCAGGCCCGCCGGGCCGAGATCGTGGCCCGCTACGACCAGGCCCTGGCCGAGGTCCCCGGCATCGGGCTGCCCGCCCGGCCGGACGACGGCGGCCACGCCTGGCACCTGTACGTGATGCGGGTGCTTCCCGGGTTCGGGATGTCGCGCGACGAGCTCATGGCCGGCCTGCACGAGCTGGGCATCGACTGCTCGGTCCACTTCATCCCGATGCACACCCAGCCCTACCTCGGCCCGCTGCTGGGCGACGGGGTGGACCCGCGCCGGTTCCCGGCCGCCGAGGCGGTGTTCGAGCAGATCGTGTCCCTGCCGCTGTACCCGACCCTGCGCGACGACCAGGTCGACCGGGTCTGCGCGGCGATCGCCGGTCTCCGGCGGTCTCGCCGGGCCAGCGGCAACGGGAGCAACGGCCGGACCAACGGCAACGAGACCAACGGCAGCCAGACCAACAACTCCAAGGGGGGCCAGACCCGATGACGACCTCCTCGAGGTCCAACGGCACGATCGACCTGACCGGGAAGGTGGGACGGGGGACCGTCCGCCGCGTCTGCGTGATCGGCGGCGCCGGTTACGTCGGCTCGGTCCTGATCGAGCGGCTGCTGGACAAGGGCTACGCCGTCACCGTGCTCGACGCCCTCATGTACGGCGACGACGGCATCCGCCACGTCGCCGACCGGCCCGGCTTCGACCTGATCAAGGGAGACCTGCGCAACATCGAGGCGGTCGTCGCGGCCTGCCGCTTCGCCGACGCCGTCGTCCACCTGGGGGCGCTGGTCGGCGACCCGGCCTGCGAGCTCGACGAGCAGCTGACCCTCCAGATCAACCGCGACGCCACCTTCACCGCCGCCGCCGTGGCCCGCGGGCTCGGCATCAAGCGGTTCATCTTCGCCTCGACCTGCAGCGTCTACGGGGCCACGGACGACCTGCTCGACGAGGGCTCCACCCTGGCCCCGATCTCGCTGTACGCCCAGAGCAAGATGGAGTCCGAGGAGCTGCTGCTGTCCCTGAACAGCAACGGCTTCTGCCCCTCGGTCCTGCGCTTCGGGACGTTCTATGGCCGGTCGCCGCGCGAGCGCTTCGACCTGGTGGTCAACCTGCTCGCGGCCCGGGCGGTGTCCGAGGGCGAGATCACCATCATGGGCGGCCAGCAGTGGCGGCCCTTCCTCCACGTCGCCGACGGCGCCGACGCCATCATCCAGTGCCTTGAGGCGCCGGCCAGGGCGGTCGCCCACGAGGTCTTCAACGTCGGCTCCGACGAGCAGAACCACCGGCTGGTCGACGTGGCCCAGCTCATCTCGGAGCTGGTCCCGGGGGTCCGGGTGCGGTTCGAGGAGGCGGCCGCCGAGGAGGCCAACTACCGGGTCTCCTTCGCCCACATCCGCTCCGCCCTCGGGTTCACCCCGCGCCACTCCCTCGCCGACGGGATCGCCGAGGTCAAGGCGGCCGTCGAGCGCGGGCTGGTCGGCAACTACACCGACGCCAAGTACAGCAACTTCAAGGCGATGACCAGCGGCCAGGCCGCCCACGCCCTGGACGACGGCCGGCAGGACGTGCCGACGGCCGCCGTGGGCTGAGCTGGGACATGACCGTCCAGGCACCGCGATCGGACCGGCCACAGGTCAGCGCCCGTCGCCGTACCGGCGACGGCGACGGGCTGGCCCGGGCCGGGGTGGTGCTCGGCATCGCCACGCTGCCCATCCTCCAGCCTGCCTTCGTCAACAACGTCGCCCCGGCCGACCTGGGGCTGGTCGCGGGCATCGCGGCGGTGCTGGTGTGGGCCGGCATGACCAGGCAGCGCCTGCGGCTGCCGTACGTGGCCGGGATGGGCGTCATGGTCATCGCCGGGACCATCGCCGCCGCCTTCGGCGACCTCCCCTGGATGGGCGCGGTCACCATCGTGCAGGACCTGTACCTGCTGGCCTGGGCGGCGGCGCTGGCCAACTTCGGCCGCACGGCGGCCCGGGCCGGGTTCATCGTGGACGTCTGGTGCCTGAGCGCGGCCGCCTGGTCCATCGCCCTGGTGGTGCTGTACGGCCCGAGCACCATCGGGGGCGGGGACGACGCCGAGCGGGCCGGCTTCACCTTCGGCGAGCAGAACGCCGCCGGCCTCTGGTTCGCCCTCTCCCTGCTGGTCATGCTGGCCGCCCGGCGCCCGCGGCGGTGGCGCTGGCGGGCGCCCGCCCTCGGCGCGGTCTCCCTCGGCCTGCTGCTCACCGGTTCGCTGGGCGCCATCAGCGGGCTCTTCGCCGGCCTGGCCGTCGCCCTGGTCCTCCAGGTCCGGGCCCGGCGCGGACCGGACACGGCCATCGCCTTCTCGCTCGCCCTGCTGCTGCTGGTGGGCTCGGTGGGGCTGCTGGCCCAGCAGGGCGAGCTGATCGAGCGGGCCAGCCAGAGCCCGAACCCCCTGATCCGCAACTCGATCGGCCGAGGGTCCGACAGCGAGTCCGAGCGCATCCTGGTCAACCAGCAGACCTTCGGCCTGTTCCAGACCTCCGGGTTCCTGGGCCGAGGGCCCGTCACCACCGAGCACACCCTGCGCCAGCAGGAGGCCGCCTACCCGCACGAGGCCCACAACGACTGGGTGGCGGCGCTGGTGGAGCGGGGCGTCCTCGGGTTCGCCGGCATCCTCCTGCTCGCCCTCGAGGTGGTCGTGCTCGCGCTCACCATCTGGAACCCGAGCCGGCTCAAGCCGGACTTCGCCGAGGTCCTGCCGGCGCCCGCCTACCTGGTGGCGGGATTCATCCTGGTCGCCCTGTACAGCCTCACCCACGAGGTCCTGCACGAGCGGCCGCTGTGGACGTTGTTCGGCACGGCCGCGGCCCTCGGGCTGTGGGGCAAGGCCAACCGCTGGTCCCTGGGGGGGTCGACATGATCGCGTTGGTGACGGGAGCTGCCGGGTTCGTTGGGTCGCATCTGAGTGCGGCGCTGCTCGACGACGGCGCCGAAGTGCTGGGCGTCGACGCCTTCACGGACTACTACAGCCGTCTGCGCAAGGAGCAGAACCTCGCCCACCTTCGCGGGCGGCCCGGGTTCAGCTTCCTCGAGGACGACCTCTCCGAGGCGCCCCTGGCGCCGCTGCTGGACGGCGTCGACTGCGTGTTCCACCTCGCCGGGCAGCCGGGCGTGCGCGCCTCCTGGGGCCCGGACTTCGTCCAGTACGTGCGCCACAACATCGCCGCCACCCAGCGCCTGCTCGAGGCGAGCATGCTCCACCCGCTGCGCAAGTTCGTCTTCGCCTCCAGCTCCTCGGTCTACGGGGACGCCGAGGCCTATCCGACGCCCGAGTCGCTCCGGCCCCAGCCGGTGTCCCCCTACGGGGTGACCAAGCTGGCCGCCGAGCACCTGTGCGAGGTCTACCGCACCAGCTTCGGCGTCCCGGTCGCCTCCCTGCGGCTGTTCACCGTCTACGGGCCCAGGCAGCGGCCCGACATGGCCTTCTCCCGGCTGGTCGCGGCCGCCCTGGCCGGCGAGGAGTTCGAGGTCTACGGGGACGGGGAGCAGACCCGCGACTTCACCTTCGTCGGCGACGTGGTCAAGGCCATGCGGGACGCCGCCGCCTCCGACTGGTGCGGGGTGGCCAACATCGGTGGCGGCTCCCGGACGTCGCTGAACGCCGTCCTGGACATCGTCAGCGACCTCTGCGGCGAGCTGCGCGTCGTGCGCCGCCCGCAGGCCACCGGCGACGTCCGCCACACCGCCGCCGACACCTCGGTGGCCCAGGCCGCCTTCGGCTACCGGCCCCGTACCTCCCTGCCCGAGGGCCTGGCGGCGATGGTGGCGTGGGCGCGCTCGCCCGAGCAGGCGCTGCGGTGAGCGGTCGCTGGCTGCCCCCGCCGCCGCCCGTGCCGGCCCCCGGGCGGTTCCCGGGCGGCCCGGCGCCGGTCCGGGTCAAGGTGCTCCACCTGATCACCAGGTTCGAGGCCGGCGCCGGCGGCAACACCCTGCTGTCGGCGACCGGCATGGACCCGCGGCGCTACGAGGCCTGGATCGCGGGCGGCCCGGACGGCCCGCTGTGGGAGCGGGCCGAGCGCGAGGGGATCCGCACCGTCAAGGTTCCCGGGCTGGTGCGGGAGATCGCGCCCGCGTCCGACCTGGCCGCCCTGGCGCGGCTGGTCCGGCTGCTGCGCCGGGAGCGCTTCGGCATCGTCCACGTCCACGAGGCCAAGGCCGACGTGCTCGGCCGGGTCGCCGCCTTCCTCAGCCGGACGCCGATCGTCATCGTCACCCTCCACGGCCGGGACCCGTGGTGGCCGGCGCCGGACGGCTCCCGGACCCAGCTGCGCGAGGTCATGCCCCGGGGCCTGCGCACCTTCCTGTTCGTGGAGCGGCGGCTGCGGGCGATCACCTCCGGCTTCGTCGCCGTGTCGCCGTCGGTCGCCCGCGACGCCGTGCTGGCCAGGGTCGCGACCCCGGGGCGGACCGACGTGGCCCCCTCGGCGGTCGACCTGGACGACATCCCGGAGGACGCCGACCCCACCGTCCGGGCCGAGCTCGGCATCCCCGCCGGGGCGCCGCTGGTGGGCACGGTGGGGCGCCTGGACGCCCAGAAGGCGCCGCTCGACTTCGTCCGCATGGCCGCCAAGGTCCGTGAGCGCCACCCGGACGCCCGCTTCGTGATGGTGGGCGAGGGCGAGCTCGCCGAGAAGGCCGGCGCCCTGGCCGGCCAGCTCGGGGTACCCCTCCTGCTCACCGGCTTCCGCCGCGACGCCGCCCGGGTCGCCTCGGCCTTCGACGTGTACGTGGTCAGCTCGCTCTACGAAGGCGTTGGCCGGGGCGTGACCGAGGCCATGGCCTCCGGCCGGCCGGTGGTGGCGACCGCCGTCGACGGCGTGGTCGACCTCGTCAGCCCGGGTTCGACGGGCCTGCTGGCCCCCGCCCGCGACCCCGGGAAGCTGGCCGAGGGCGTCTGCTGGCTGCTGGAGCACCCGGTGGAGGCGGCCGCCATCGGCGCCCAGGCCCGGACCCGGGTGCGGCTGCTCTTCACCCGGGAGCGGATGTGCGCCGCCCTCGACGACGTCTACTCGCGGCTCCTGGGGCTGGAGCCGGAGGCCCCGGCGCCGGCCCCGCGCGACCCTTCCGCCATGCCGCCCGGGCCGGCCGCCGAGCATCCCTGGGGGGCCGGCGAGTGATCCGGCCCGGGCGGCTGTCCCAGGGCTGGCGGGGCCTGCTGGAAGGCCAGCGCCGGCCGATCGCCGCCAACCTGCTCGCCCGGGTGGGCGCGATCGGCTCGCTGCTGCTGGCCAGCCTGGTGGTGGCCCGGATCGCCGGCCCGGCCGGGGTGGGCACGCTGGTGCTGCTCCGGGTCCTGCCCTGGCTCACCGGGCTGGTCCTGTCCAGCGGCCTGTACGGGGCCGCCCCCTACTTCCTGTCCGGACCGGGCCGCTCCGAGCCCAGGTACCGGTCGACCCTGGCCGCCATGACCGTGGCCGCCGGCGCGGTCGGGGCCGGGCTGTGGATCGCGGCCTCGCCGCTGCTCGGGCCGTGGCTGTTCCCGCAGCTGCCGCTGGTCCTGGTCGCCGTGGCCGGCGTCTCGGTGCTCACCCAGGCCCTCGAGTCGGCCGCCATGGCCTGCACCCAGGGCTTCGACGACCTCAGCGGCAGCAACCGCATCATCTTCCTCGAGGAGTTCCTGTTCCTCCCCTTCCTCGGCCTGCTCCTGCTGGCCGGGACCGACCACTTCGCCGCCATCGTGCTGGCCCTGCTGGGTGGCGACCTGGCCACCGGCGGGTACGGCTGGACCCGGCTGGCCCGCCTCGGCTACTTCACCGGGGCCGGCCGGCCGTCGGTGGCGCTGGCCGGCCACGTCGCCGCCTACGGGTTCCGGGCCCAGCTGGGCAGCATCGCCCTGCTGCTGAACGCGCGGCTCGACTTCGCCCTCGTCGGGGTGCTGGTCGGGCCCGCCTCGCTCGGCATCTACGCCGTGGCCTCGCGGTACGCCGAGCTGCTGCGGCTGCCCTCGCTGGCCATGAACTACGTGCTCTACCCGGACTACGCCCGCGACGGGGGCAAGGTGGCCGCCGACAAGGCGCGGGCCATGCTGCCCGGGATCGGCTGGATCCCGGCCGCCCTGGCCGTCCCCATGGCCCTGGCCGCGCCGCTGGTCCTGCCACTGTTCTACGGCCCGGCCTTCAAGGAGGCGGTGCTGCCGGCCTGCGTGCTGCTGATCGGGCTGGCCGGCGGCGGGGTCATCGGGGTCATCAGCGCCTACCTGCAGGGCGTTGGCCGGCCGGGCCTGTACTCGGCGGCCGTCGGCGCCGGCCTGCCGGTGACGGTGGCCCTTGACCTGTTGCTGATCCCGCACTTCGGGGTGATGGGCGCGGCGGTCGCCTCGACCGCCGCCTACGTGACGACGACTGGCGTGCTGGTGGCGTGCTTCCGCGTGGTGACCCGCGCGGAAGGACGGGCGGCGCGTGCAGCGGGGGCGGTCGAGTCCAAGGCGGAGGTACCAAGGTGAGAGTCCTGACCGTGGCGGCACATCCTGACGACGAGACCCTGGGCGCCGGGGGGACCATGGCCCGGCTGGCCGCCCAAGGGCACGAGGTGTGGATCTGCATCCTCACCGACGGCGTCACGGCCCGGCACGCGCACGTCAAGCAGCAGAAGGAGTGCGCCATCGGGGCGGCCGACGTCCTCGGGGCCGCCAACGTCGTGTTCTGCGAGCTCCCCGACCAGCGGCTGGACTCGCTGCCCCTGCTCGACGTCATCACCCCGATCGAGAAGTGCATCGGCGAGCTGCGGCCCGAGATCGTCTTCACGCACTTCAAGGAGGACGTGAACCAGGACCACCGGACCGTCTTCCAGGCGACGATGGTGGCCGCGCGGCCCGTCGAGGGGACGAGCGTGCGGCAGCTGCTCTGCTACGAGACCGCCTCGTCCACCGAGTGGGCGCCGCCGTTCCCGGGCAGCGTCTTCAGTCCCAACGTGTTCGTCGACATCAGCAGCACGCTGCCGCGCAAGCTGGAGGCGATGCGCTCCTACGAGCGCACCTGGGCCGGCGAGATGCGGCCATACCCGCACCCGCGTTCCTACGAGGCGATCGAGGCCTACGCCCGGCGCCACGGCGTGGCCGCCGGAGTCGCGGCCGCCGAGCCGTTCATGCTCGTCCGCCAGGTGCACCACGAGGGGGGCCTGTCCAGTGATCACCGGTTCTGACATCGCGCCCGGCAAGCGGCTCTTCGACGTCGCCGTCTCCCTGACCGCCCTGGTCCTGCTCGTGCCCGTCCTGGTGGTCATCGCCCTGCTGGTCAAGCTCGGCTCGCCCGGCCCGGTGCTGTACCGCCAGCAGCGGGTGAGCCGCGGCGGCCGGCTGTTCGAGCTGCTCAAGTTCCGCACCATGGTGGTCGGCGCCGACCGCATGTCCGCCAACGTCAGCGCCACCGGCGACCCGCGCGTCACCCGCGTCGGCGCGTTCCTGCGCAAGTCCTACCTCGACGAGCTGCCCCAGCTGCTCAACGTCCTGCGGGGCGACATGAGCCTGGTCGGGCCCCGGCCGGAGACGCCGGAGTTCGTCGCCCTCTACAGCCCCGAGGAGCGCCGGGTGCTGACCGTCCGGCCCGGCCTGGCCGGCCCCTCGACCCTGGCCTTCATGGACGAGGCGGACCTGCTGGCCGCGGCGCCCGACCCGGTCGCCTTCTACACGACCACGGTCCTCCACGACCGCGTCCGCGCCGACCTCGCCTACCTCGAGCGGCGGTCCATCGGCTACGACATCCGCCTGCTGGCCACCCAGGTCCTCAGCATCGTGAGGCGGCTGCGATGACGACCATGCCCCCGGCACCGCCGGTCCAGGTCGAGCGGTGGACGAACGGCGCCGCCTGGGACCAGTTCGTGGGCGGCGCCCGCGACGCCAACATCGGCCACCGCTGGGCCTGGCTGGGGATCGTCTCGGAGGTGTACCGGCACCGGACCTTCCCGCTGGCCGCCATCCGGGACGGGGTCCTGGCCGGCGTGCTCCCCCTGGTCCTGGTCCGCAGCCGCCTGTTCGGCCGCCATCTGGTGTCCATGCCGTTCCTCGACTCCGGCGGGCTCTGCACCGACGGCGACGTCGCCTCCGAGCAGGCGCTGGTCGCGACCGCGGTCGAGCTGGCCGGCGACCACGGGGCCAAGCTCGAGCTGCGCCACCTCACCGAACGGCGGATCGGCCTGCCGGCCTCGCTGGAGAAGGTGACCATGACCCTCGACCTCACCGGCGGCGAGGACGCCGTATGGCGGAGCATCCGGTCCACCAGGCGGGGCCAGGTCCGCAAGGCGCGCCGCAACGGGCTCGAGGCGAGCTGGCACGGCCAGGAGGCGGTGGGCCAGTTCTACCGTGTCTGGGCGGCCAACATGCGCGACCTGGGGTCCCCGGCGCACCGGCGGGCCTACTTCGCGCGGATCGCCGCCAGCCTCCCCGACGACGCCCGGTTCGTCCTGGTCCGGGACGGCGCCGAGACCGTCGGCGCGGGTCTGGCGCTGGTCCACGGCGACCGCATCGTCCTGCCCTGGGTGTCGTCGCTGCGGTCCAGCTTCTCCCGCGGCCCCAACCAGCTGCTCTACTGGGAGGCCTTCCGCTACGGCATCGAACGCGGCTGCACCGTCTTCGACTTCGGGCGGTCGTCCTGGAACTCGGGGACCTTCGAGGCCAAGCGGCAGTTCGGCGCCGAGCCCGAGCAGCTCTACTGGCACCGGTTCCCGGCCGAGGAGGGGACCGGCGGCGACGGCGCCGACAAGCTGGAATGGGCGACCCGGGTGTGGAAGCGGCTGCCGGTGCCCGTGGCCAACACCGCCGGCGCCCTGGTCCGCGGAGGGCTGCCCAATTGAGCCCCGACCTGCGTTACTCTCGACATGTAGCGAAGCCACCGTCAGACCTTGGTGGGCTGCGGCCAGGGGGACGAGATGCCACCAGGAGGGCCGGCAGGTGAGGCGATCGCGTCCGCCTTGGCCGCGGACGTGGCCGGCCTGCCCCTTCCCGTCGTCCTGGCCGCCGGTGGTGTCGTCCTCCTGATCGGGGTGTTCACGGCCAGGGCCCTCCGGGCCCGGGTGAGCAAGGTCGACGACGTCGAGGGCTCGACCGGCCTGGTGGTCATCGGGGAGGTCCCGGCCAGGAGCCTCGGCCGGCCCATGCCGTCCATGAACGGCCTCCCGCTGCGGCCGGTGGACGGCCTGCAGGAGATCTGCCGGATGCTGGAGCACAACGGCCTCGGGACGGCCATCACGGTGCTCACGATCGTCCGCGCCGGGATCCGCGGCCCCGAGGCGAGCTTCGCCTCCGACCTGACCCAGACCCTCGCCGCCCAGGGCAAGAACGTCCTCCTCGTCCAGGCCAACCTGCGCCAGCCGTCGGGGCAGACGGCCATGGGCCTGGCCCAGGCCGAAGGCCTCGCCGACCTGCTCGAGGACGAGGACCTCGACCCCGTGACCCTGCTCGTGTCGGTGGCCCAGCGCCTGCTGGTGCTGCCCTCGGGGACCCCGCGCTCGGACCCGGCCGCGCTGCTGGCCAGGCCGCGGCTCAAGCAGGTGATCGGCACCCTCCGGGACCTCGGGTTCATCGCCATCATCGACGCGCCGCCGGCCGCCTTCGCCCGCGACGTCCTCTCGCTGGCCCGCGAGGGCGACGCGACGCTGCTGATCGTCCGCACCGGCAGCCGCTGGAGGGACGTCGAGGCGGCGGCCAGGATGCTCCGCCACGGCGACGTCAGCGACCCGGCCGCCGTGGTCGTCGGCTCGCGGTGGTGAGGCGCCGGCGCGCCTGGCTCCTGGCGGCGGCGGGTGCCGTCCTCGTGGCGGCCCTGGCCGGGATCGGGAGCCGCGCCCTCCAGGGCTCCCCCGAGCCGGGGACCACCCGCTACGTCTCGGTCGACGGCAGCGACGGCAACCCCGGCTCTCTGAGCAGGCCCTGGCGGACGATCGCGTTCGCCGCCGGCCAGCTCCGCCCCGGCGACACCCTCCTCATCCGCGGCGGGACCTACCTGGAGCTCCCCACGGTCACGGCCAGCGGGACCGCCGCCGCCCCGATCACCATCCAGTCCTATCCCGGGGAGAGCGCGGTCATCGACTCCGGCCCGGCGGGCTTCCGGAGGCCTGGCAACCACGACTGGGAGCCGGTCGACCCGGCCATCGGGGAGTACCGGTCGGTGCGGACGTCCCCACCGGACCAGGCGTACGCCTACCTCGACGGCGTTCCCGGGTACCGGAACGGGCGGGTGGGGCTCATCCCGTACCGGTCCGCCGAGGCGTTCCGGGCGCCCAGCGACGCCTACGTCGACCAGGCGACGCCCTTCTACGCCGGGCCGGGCGTCTTCTACGACCCGGCCGACCAGCGGGTCCACATCCGCCTGGCCAAGACGGCCGCCCTGCGGGCGGCCGAGGCCCGCTACGGGGCGGTGCTCGACGGCGACCGCCCGGACCCGCGCCGCTACCCGATCATCCTGTCCAGCGCCCCCTCGACCCTGGTCGTCGACGGGTCCCACCTGGTGCTCAGGGACCTCACCGTCAACCAGGCCAAGCACACCATCGTGCTGTCGCCGAGGGCCCACCACGTCCACTTCGACGGCATCACCGCCTGGACCGGCGACGCCGGCATCCGGGCCGAGGGGGACGGCATCCACGACATCACCGTGACCAGGTCGCGCATCTACGGGGACAACCCCCGCTGGGTCTTCTGGAGCGACATGAAGAACCCGCCGGCCCCGGCCGACCTGCTGCGCAGCACCGCCGTCGACCTCTACGGCGGCACCCACGACTGGGAGATCTCCCACAACCATCTCCGGGGGTCGGGCCAGGACCTGATCAGCACCAACACCGACGAGCGGGGGATCGCCGTCCACCACAACCGCATGGAGAACTGCGGCGACGACGCCCTCGAGCTGGAGGGGACCCGGGACGTCGGCGAGGTGCGGGTCTACGAGAACTTCATCGGCAACTGCCTGGTCGCCGTCGCCGCCGGCCAGGAGTCGCCCTCGTTCAGCGGCCCGCTGTACGTCTTCCGCAACGTCGTGGTGTCGCTGCAGGACCCCCCCGTCAACCGGGCCCCGGGCATCAACCGCTGGAACGGCGGCGGCCGCTTCGGCTACGAGTACATGTTCAAGCAGCACGCCGGCAACGTCTTCATCTACCACAACACCCTGGTGCTCCTGAACAGCGACGGGGACGGCCTCAACCTGGTCCCGCCGGCGCCGGCCGGCACCTATGTCGCCAACAACCTCGCGGGCACCGTCAACGGCGTCGTGAACGGCGACTACCCGACCGGGCCGGACCAGATCGTGGACGGGAACCTCTACTGGCGGGTCGACGGGGCCGGCGGGGACGACCTGCTGGCCAACGCCGCCACCGTCCCGGCCTTCTCCCGGGCCACCGGGCTGGAACGCGACGGGGTCGGCGAGGCCGCCGGCAAGGGGAGCGACCCCCGCTTCGCCGGCTTCCGGCTGGACGTCGCCCGCTCCGCCGCCGACCGCTGGGAGCTGCGTCCCGGCTCCGAGGTCTTCGAGCCGGCCGACTTCCTGCTGCGGCGGGGGAGCCCGGCGATCGGCGCCGGGATCGACATCCCGGACCACCCGCGCCTGGGCCGCCTGCCCGACACCAGGTCCTCCCGGGACATCGGGGCCCTCCCCTATGGGACCGACGCCGCCAGCTACGAGGGCTTCCCCTTCGTGCCCGGCGCGCCGGCCCGGTAGCTCCCATGCCGCGCCGGCCGCTCCTGCTGGCCGCGGGGGCCGGGTGCCTGGCCGCCGTCGTCGGGCTCGGGCTGGCCGTCCGCCAGCAGGCCGGCTGGCTGGACCGTGCCGTCCCCGACGCCGCCCGGCCCCTCCTGCCGCCCGAGAGCCGGCTGGTGCAGGCGCTCAGCAGCGAGGCCGGCTGGCCGCCGGGCGCCCTGCTGATGACGTTGCTGCCGCTCGCGGCCGCCACCGGCTTCCTCGCCGGCGAGGTCCGCCGGCACGGGTTCCCGGCGGTGGTCGCCCGCTGGCGCTGGCTGCTGCCGGCGCTGGCCGCCCTCCCTGTCCTCTACGCCCTGCGGGTGGCGTTCGGGCGTCCCGGCCCCGGGGAGGTGGCCCACGACGGGCCGCTCTACGTCGGCGCCTACCCCTCGGGGGCGGCCCTGGCCCTCGGCCTCGGCTGGACGGTGGGGGTGCTGGTCGTGGGCGCGCGGCGGCCGCGCTGGCGGCCGTGGCTGCTGGCCGCCATGGCCCTCGCCCTGGTCCTGCACCTGCTCGTCCGCGCCGTCACCGGCAAGCACTGGGCGACCGACATCCTCGGGTCATACCTGCTGGTCGCCGGGGCGTTCGTGCTCGCCGCCGCCTCCCGGGGCCGGGCCGGGGGCTAGGCGCCCACCGTCGTCGGCGGCGCGGTGGTGAGCGGGGCGGTCGTCGGGGGGGCCGTGGTCGGCGGGGCCGTGGTCGGCGGGGCCGTCGACTGGGTGGTGGCCGGGCGGGTGGTGGCGGTGTGCTTCTTGGTGGTGGTCGTGGCCCGGTCCGCGGCGGTCGTGGTGGTGCTGGCCACGCCGCCGCCGGAGATGCCGCGCAAGACGCCGGTGCCCGGGGTGCCGGAACGGGCGGCGGCGGTGGTGGTGGTGGAGCGCTTGGGGCCGGTGGTCGAGGGGGTGCGCGAGGAGGCGGGGGCGACCGTCGGGCCGGGGGAGAACCCGGTCCCGAACGCGTCGCAGCCGGGGCCGCAGCGGCCGCCCTGGGCGGCCAGGGCGAAGGCGGCCGTGAAGGCGACCAGGGCGAAGACCGAGAACCCGGCCACCCGGACCCGCCGCCGGGCCTGCCAGCCCTGGGTGAGGGCGATCAGCAGCCGCTGGCCCCGCTCGACCAGGCCGGGTTGGCCGGGCGGGACCGGCGGCGCCGGCCGCACCGGCGCCTGCCGGGCGGACGCCTTGGGGTCGACCGGCTTGGGCGCGACCGGAGCCACGTCAGGGTCGGGCGGCGGGAGCTCCACCCCCGGCTTCCCGGGGCCGGGTGGCCGCCACGCGGCGGCCACCGCCGGGATCGCCGCCACCCCGGCCACGCCGGGGACGTTCGAGGACGGCGGGGCCCCGCCGGCCGCCGCCGTGGCCAGGGCCGGGGGACGGCCCCGTGCGCCCAGGGTCTCGCCCAGCTCGTCGGCCGAGAACGGGCGGAACAGCAGCCCGCAGGCATCGTCGAGGCGCAGCCCGGTGATCGGCTCCCCCTTGGTGACGATGATGACCAGCGGCCCCAGGTAGCGCCGGCGGATCTGCCCGACGGCGACGGTCCGCTCCTCGGCGGCCACGTCGAGCACGACCACGTCGGCGGTGTCGAGCGACCGGCTGTCGGCGAGCTCGCGCAGCGAGCCGAGGCGGCTGAGCCGGTCGGCCGGGTCGAGCAGCTGGTTGAGGACGGCGGCCAGCCCGGCGCTCTCGGCCACCAGCACCACACGCCGGCGATTGAGGTCGCCTGACCTGCTCCCCCTGTTCCCCGTGTCCGCCGTGCCCACCTGACGGCCGCCTCCCTGGAAGACATCCCGCACGTGCCGGGTGGCGGCACGCGGCCGCCACCTCTCCTATGTTCCAGGCGTTCCCGGCATCCAGCCGATACGTCCGCAGAAACCGTAAGTTGACCTACGGCGTGGCCTACGACGGGATGCCGAGCCAGGCCAGCACCTCGGCGGTGTGCTCGCCGAGGGCGGGCGGGGGCAGCCGGTAGGAGGCGGGGGAGGAGGACAGGCGGATCGGGTTGGCCACCTGGGGGATCCCGCCGGCGTCGGCCACCGGGTCGAGGCCGAGCCGCTCGGCCAGCGCGAACGCCTCCCCGACGTCGTTGACCTGGCCGCAGGGGACCCCGGCGCCGGCCAGGTCGGCCGCCCAGTCGTCCGCCCCACGGGCGGCCAGGGCCTCCTCCAGCAGGCCGACCAGGGCCTCGCGGTTGGTCACCCGGTCGGCGTTGGTGGCGAACCGCGGGTCGGCGGCCGCCTCGGGCAGGCCCAGGACCCGGCAGAGGCGGGCGAACTGGGCGTCGTTGCCGACGGCGACGACCAGCGGCCGGTCGGCGGTGGCCAGGGTCTCGTAGGGGGCGATGCTGGGGTGGCGGTTGCCCATGGCCACCGGCGGCCGGCCGGTGCAGAGGTACGAGGACGCCTGGTTGACCAGGCTGGCCAGGGCCGAGCCGAGCAGGCTGACCTCGACCCGCTGCCCGCGCCCGGTCCGCTCCCGCTCGCCAAGGGCGGCCAGGACGCCGCCGAAGGCGTACAGCCCGGTGAGCACGTCGACCAGGGCGACCCCGACCTTGGTCGGCTCGCCCCCGGCCGGGCCGGTGATGCTCATCAGCCCGCTCATGGCCTGGACCAGGAAGTCGTAGCCGGGCAGGTCCGCCCCCGCGCCCCGTCCGAACCCGGAGACGGAGCACCAGACCAGGCCCGGGTTGTCCCGCGCCACCTCCTCGAAGCCGAGCCCGAGCCGCTCCAGCGCGCCCGCCTTGAAGTTCTCGACCAGCACGTCGGCCCGGCCGGCCAGGGCCCGGGCGGCCCGCCGGCCGGCGTCGGTCTTGAGGTCGAGGGCGACGCTGCGCTTGTTGCGGTTGACGGCCAGGTAGTAGGTGCTGTGCCCGCCCTGCCAGGGCGGCCCCCAGGCGCGGGTCTCGTCCCCGCCGCCGGGGTGCTCGACCTTGATCACGTCGGCCCCCAGGTCGCCCAGGAGCATGGTCGCGAACGGCCCGGCCAGCACCCTGGAGAGGTCGGCCACGACCAGCCCCTCCAGGGGACCGCTCATATTCGGAAGTCCCGGTCGGGGGTGGGCTCGGCAACGTCCATCTGGGCCTTCTGCAACCGGCCGGCGTAGTCCCAGTTGAGCGCCTGCCAGCGGGTGAACTGGTCCAGGACCCAGATGCCGGACTGGCGGCTGCCGTTGCCGGAGCGGCCGTTGCCCCCGAACGGCAGGTGGGCCTCGGCCCCCGAGGTCGAGTTGTTGACGCTGACCATCCCCGACCCGACGCCGGCGCGGAAGCGGAAGGCGGTCGCCGGGTCGCGGGTGTAGATCGCCGCCGACAGGCCGTAGCCGTGGCCGTTGGCCAGCTCCACCGCCTCCTCAAGGGACCCGCAGGCGGCCACCCCGACGATCGGGCCGAAGGTCTCGCGCCGGTACAACTCGTCGCCGGCGGTCACCCCGGAGACGATCGTCGGGTGGCAGTAGAGGCCGTCGCCGGGGTCGCCGACGAAGCCCCGGCGCGGGTTGGCGGCGGTGATCCGCCCCGTCCCGGTCGAACCGTGGACCCGGTGGTGGGGCTGGACCAGGTCCAGCCAGCCCAGGAACCGGTCGCAGAAGCGCTGGTCGATCATGGGCCCGTAGAGCACGTCCTGGAACGGGTCGCCGACGGCGGCCCCCTCCACCGCGGCCGCGAACCGGGCCAGGAACTCGTCGTGGACCTCGCGGTGGGCGATCACCGTGCCCAGCGAGGTGCAGCGCTGGCCGGCGGTGCCGAAGCCGCTGAACAGCGCCCCCTCGACGGCCAGGTCGAGGTCGGCGTCGGGCATCACCACCAGCGGGTTCTTGCCGCCCAGCTCCAGGCAGGGCACCTGCAGGTGGCGGCCGCAGAGCTCGCCGATGCGCCGGCCCACCTCGGTCGACCCGGTGAAGCCGACCTTGTCGACCAGGCCGGCTTCCAGGGCGGCGCCCAGCCCCTCGAAGGTGGACGGCCCGTCGGCCTGGACGAGGTTGAGGACGCCGTCGGGCAGGCCGGCGTGCCAGCAGAGCTGGGCCAGGGCCTCGGCGGTGGCCGGGGCGCACTCGGCCGGCTTCCAGACGACCGCGTTGCCGCAGAGCAGCGCCGGGACCAGGTACCAGGAGGGCACCGCCACCGGGAAGTTGCCGGCGGTGATCACGGCGGCCACCCCGACCGGCTGGCGGAAGGTGAACAGCTGCTTGTCGGGCATCTCGCTCGGGACCGTCTGGCCGTAGAGCCGCCGGCCCTCGCCGGCGAAGAAGTCGCAGGTGTCGACGATCTCGGTGACCTCGCCGCGCGCCTCGGCCAGCGGCTTGCCGATCTCGCGGGTGACGAGGCGGGCCAGGGCCTCGGCGTTCTCCTCGACCAGGCGGCCCAGGTGCTTGACGACCCGGCCCCGGACCGGGGCCGGCGTGGCCGCCCAGCCCGGCTGGGCCTGGCGGGCCGCCCGGCAGGCGTCGACGAAGGTGGCCGGGGAGGCCAGCAGGACCTCGGCGACCACGTCGCCGGTGTGGGCGGGGTTCACCGACCGGTGCCGCCGTCCGCCGTCAGCCCGCCCCGCGCCGACGCGGGAGGTGAGCAGCGACGCCTGCTGGGTCATGGTCCAACCGTAGTACACGAACGCGGCGCGGCGCGCAGCCCCGAAGGACCACGCGCCGCACCGTTCCCCACGATGTTGCCGTGTGGTGTTGCTAGCTGAGGATCAGCGGAGGCCGAGCTTGGCCGAGCAGGCAGGCCAGGCGCCCCAGCCCTGGGAGGCCCGGACGCGCTCGGCGACGCGGATCTGCTCGGCGCGGCTGGCGTTGTGGGCCGAACCGCTGCCGCCGTTGGCACGCCAGGTGCCGGGAGCGAACTGGAGGCCGCCGGAGTAGCCGTTGCCGGTGTTGATGCCCCAGTTGCCGCCGGACTCGCACTGGGCCAGGCGGTCCCAGACGCCGCCGCCGCCGGCCGGCGCCGAGGCCGACCGGGTCACGGTCGAGCGCCGGGAGCCGGACGACGAGGTCGCCGCGGGCTGCTCCTGGGAGACGACGCGGGTCACGGCCAGCGCCGGGAGCGGGCGGTGCTTGACCTTCTCGCCCTTGGCGGGGATCAGCAGCTTCTGCCCGGGGTAGATGAGGTTCGGGTGGTGGATGTTCTTGTTCAGGTCCCAGATCGGCCGCCAGCTCGACAGCTTCGCCTTCTTGGCGATCTTGCTGAGGCTGTCGCCCTGCTTGACCACGACCTTCTTGCGCTTCTGGTCGGTCTGGGCGGCGACGATCTTGGTCGGGCCGCGCTGGACGGCGTTGACGGGCTCGGCCGTCGCCGGCAGCGCGAACGCCGAGGCGAGGACCGCCGCTCCGAGGCCGGTGACGACGCTCAGGCGGGCCGTCCGGGCTAAGTGATGTGCATGCGTGCGTGCCAAGGAAAGAAACCTCCTCCTGCACTTTGGGATGGGCCATGGGGGCCCGGTGCTACCCGCACGCCGCCACGCGGCGTACGGTCGCGCTCCCGTTCGCGGGGCGCTGGCCGAGAGGGGCGTCGTGGGGGCGCGCTCGCCTCCGGCCGGTTACGAGCCGTGAAGGGTAGAGGAGGTCCGCAGAACTCGTCAAGGCGGTCGACCCCGCCCCATTGGTCGGTTCAGCCCCGGTTCCTCCGGGCTCGTCCCTTACCGTCGCAGGCTCCACGAAGCCCGCAGATGTTGAAGAATGTCCGCTTCGGACCATGCTCCAGCAGCTCCGGGTCGCACCCGGCACCCTGGTTGTGGCCGCCACCTGGCACGTGACGGGCGTCGGCGTGGTCATGCTCGCCACCACCGCCGTCTACGTCGCCCTGGCCGTCTACGTGTGGCGGCGTCGGGGCGGCTCGGCCGGCGCCGCGCTCGCCCTGGTGCTGGTGGCGCTTCTGCTCTGGGCCGGGGCCTACACCGCCGAGCTGGCCGCCACCGACTTGGCGGCCATCGGCCGCTGGGGGGACCTCAAGTACGTCGGCATCGTGCTGCTCCCGCCGGCCTGGTTCGCGTTCGCGGCGCTGTTCGCCGGCCGCCAGTCGTGGGTCAGCGGGCGGAACCTGGCCCTGCTCGCCATCCACCCCGTGGTCATCCTGGTCCTGCTGGCCAACGCCGCCACCCACGACCTGATCCGCTGGTACCCGCGGGAGGCGGCCGCCGACCCGGACGCCGTGGCCGAGGTCGGCCCGCTGTTCTGGCCCCACCTGGTCTACTCCGGCATGGTGATGTGGGGCAGCCTGATCCTGATGGTGGTGGCGCTGGTCCGCGCCTCCCGCGTCTACCGGCGGGTCACCACCATCCTGATCATCAGCCTGGTCGTCCCCTATGTGTTCAACCTGCTCTACAACCTCGACGCGGGGCCGTTCGGGCGCGTCGACCTGACGCCGTTCCTGCTCATCGGGTCCTGCCTGGTGCTGGTCTGGGGCCTGTTCCGGTTCCGGCTGCTGGGCATCCGCCCGGTGGCCCGCGGCCTGGTGTTCGAGACCATCTCCGAGGCGGTGCTGGTGCTCGACCCGCTGCGCCGGGTGGTCGACGCCAACCCGGCGGCCGAGCGGCTCCTCGGCCTGCCCCTGGCCGACGCCGTCGGCCACCCACTGGGCGAGCTGCTGCCGGAGGCGGCCGACGCGGTCCGCGACCCGCCCCCGACCAGCGACGGCCTGCCCCAGGAGCTGGTCGTGACCAGGGAGGGGACGACCCGCCGGTACGAGCCGACGGTGGTCGCCATGCCCGACCGGCAGGGGCCGCCGATCGGCTGGCTGGTGGTGCTGCGCGACGTCACCGAGCACCACCGGACCCTGCGCAGCCTGCGCCAGCTCGACGAGCAGCGCCGCTCCCTGCTCGAGCGGGTGGTGACCAGCCAGGAGGAGGAGCGGCGCCAGGTCGCCGGCGACATCCACGACGACGCCATCCAGGCCATGGTGGCCGTCACCCTCCAGCTCCAGGCCCTCGGCGGCCGGCTCAGCGATCCCCGCTCCACCGAGCTGCTGGAGCGGCTGGCCGCGACCGCCACCGAGAGCGTCGGCCGGCTACGCCAGCTCGTCTTCGAGCTGCGCCCGCCCCTGCTCGACGAGGTCGGGCTGGCCGCCGCCATCGACCAGTACGCCAGGCGGGCCGGCGAGCTGGCCGGCTTCGTCGCCCAGGTCCACGACGAGTCGGCCGGGGAGCTGCCCGACGAGCTGCGGGTGGTGGCCTACCGCATCGTCCAGGAGGCCCTGGCCAACGTCCGCGCCCATGCCAAGGCGGGCCGGGTCGCCGTCCGCCTCGAGGAGGTCGAGGGCGGCGTGCTGGCCCGGGTCAGCGACGACGGCGTCGGCTTCCTCCCCGGCCTGGTCGGTCGCCGCCCCGCCGGCCACCTCGGCCTCATCAGCATGCGCGAGCAGGCCGCCATGGCCGGCGGCTGGTGCCGCGTCGCCAGCGCCCCCGGCATGGGCACCACGGTCGAGCTCTGGCTCCCCCGCTCAGAGGCCGAAGCCGAGTAGCGGCGGTGGATCGGGCCACCCTCCCGGTTGGGGCCCCATGGCGCGCCTGGGCTCGGCGCGAGCATGAGCGTTGGCGGGCCTGCATTGGGTCCTGATCGGGACTCGGCGGGCGCGCGGGACTCGGCGGGAGCGCGGTACGGCGGGGTCGGGCAGGGGGCCGGCGCCCCGCAAGGCGCCCCGCCCGGCTTCTCAGCGGGCGGTCCAGCCGCCGTCGAGGACCAGGGAGGTGCCGTTGACGAAGGCGGCGGCGTCGGAGCAGAGGAACAGGACCGCGCCGGCGACCTCGGCGGGCTCCAGGAGACGCTTGATGGCCGGCTCGGTGAGCATGATGCGCTCGACCACCTCGGACTCGGAGATGCCGTGGATGCGGGCCTGGTCGGCGATCTGGTTCTCGACCAGGGGGGTGCGCACGTAGGCGGGGCAGATGCAGTTGGAGGTGACGCCGCGGGGGCCGCCCTCCAGGGCGATGACCTTGGACAGGCCCTCCAGGCCGTGCTTGGCGGCGACATACGCGCTCTTGTAGGGGGAGGCGCGCAGGCCGTGGACGGAGGAGATGTTGACCACCCGGCCCCAGCCCCGCTCGTACATGCCGGGCAGGACGGCCCGGGCGAGGCGGAACGGGGCCTCGACCATCAGGGCCAGCATGGCCGCGAACCGCTCGGGCGGGAACTCCTCGATGGGGGCAACGTGCTGGAAGCCGGCGTTGTTGACCAGCACAGCGGCCTCCAGGTCGAGGCCGTCGAGGCCGGCCGGGTCGGTCAGGTCGGCGGTCACCGGGGTGCCGCCGAGCTCGCCCGCGACCCGCTCGGCGCCCTGGCCGTCGCGGTCGACGATGGTCACCCTGGCCCCCGCCCCGGCCAGGGCGCGGGCGCAGGCCTCGCCGATGCCGCTGGCCCCGCCGGTGACGATGGCGGTCCTGCCGTCCAGGTCGACGTCCATCACCCCACCACCTCCAGAGCGCTCACGGCCGCGGCTCGTGCCTCATGACCTTGCCGAGGCCAGCCGGGGGGCGCAAGCCTAGCCCCCGTGGGTCGATGCTTGTGAACTCTTTGTTTCCGGCACCCCGAATCCCCCGATCAGGTCTTCTCCCGGGCCCCGATCCGGCCGTATCGTACCCGTCAGGCACTTCCCGCCATGGCCGCCGTACCGCCACTTCCCCTGGGGGATCGCCAATGGCTGACAAGCTCTTCCCCGTCGTGCCCGACACCGGAACCATGAAGGCGGCCCAGTTGTCGTCCGAGGTCACCGGGGACCCCGGCCGCTGGGTGCGCCTCGACTGCCTGCACCTGCGCCACGTCCAGCAGGCGGTCGAGCCCGGGCAGGCGCTGGAGTGCCCGACCTGCCCGCCGTCGTCGGGCGGCGTCCTCTCCTCCCACACGGTGCTGCGCCGGGGCCCGGAGCGCCGCCGCCGGGCCTGGCTGGACGCCGGCCCGCAGGCCCCGGGCAAGGCGGGCGCGTTCGCCGCCGAGGCGGTGACCCTGACCGGCCCCTTCAGCCTGGTCGACGACGCCGGCCGGATGGCCAGCGAGCTGGTGGCCAACGCCCTCCGCCACACCGACGCCCCGATCGAGCTGACCGTCGACGCCGGCGACGACGTGGTCCGGATCGAGGTCCGCGACGACGACTCGACCGTCCCGGGGACCGGCAAGGTCGTCTCCTTCGAGCTCCGCGAGGTCTGACGGAGGCCTGGAACACCGCTCGAGTATCCGGGTTTGAGGGAATTGGGTGGCCGCCGGGGGCGGCGCGCAAGCTCCAGCGCTGCCCGGATGGGTCAGCACTGCAGGCGGCGCCGGATCCTCGACCGCTGTTCTAACGGAGGGCGAGCCGGTCGGCCAGCACGTCGATCAGCGGCCGCAGCCCCATCCACCACTGCGCCAGCGGGCGCCGCTGCTCCCAGTCGGCCAGCTCCTCGGCCTCCCGCAGCGGGGCCACCCGGACCTTGCCCTGGGACAGCCCGATCACCGCCCCGCCGGTGCCGGCGCTCTCGATCTGGTCGCTGAGCCAGTCGATCGAGTGCGCGGCCAGCCGGGTGCCGAGGATCCGGTCGAACGGGGACGGCGCGCCGCCCTGCTGGGTCTGGCCCAGGACCACCTCGCGGGCGTCGAACAGCCCCTGGCTCTCCTGGTTGAACAGCCGGCACAGGAAGTCGCTGGTGTACATGGGGCTGGCCTTCTCGTTCATGACGGCGAGGAAGAGCCGCTGGCCGACCCGGAAGCTCGCCACCATCCGCTCGACGTCCTGGGCCAGCTCCTGGAGGGTGATGCCCTCCTCGTGCAGGTAGACGCGGACCGCGCCCCCGGACAGCCCGCCCATCAGGGCCAGGTAGCCGCACTGGCCGCCCATCGTCTCGACCACGAAGCAGCGGCGGGTGGCGATGCCGGCCTGCCGCACCCGGTCGATGGAGTCGACGATCAGGCCGAGGGCGCTGTCGGCGCCCACCGACAGCTCCGAGCCGGGGATGTTGTTGTCGATCGTGGCCGGCAGGTAGATCGTCGGCACCCGGAAGGCCGGGTAGCGGGCGCGCTCGCGCTGCATGGTGCAGGCCGCCTCGAACGCGTCCCAGCCGCCGATGATCAGCAGCCCGTCGACGCGCTGGTCCTCCAGGCCGCGGCCGATGGCGTACAGGTCGCTGACGGTCGGCACGTACCGGCTGATGCCCAGCTCGGCGCCCCCGAGACTGGTCCAGCCCTCGACGTCTCCCCAGGTCAGCTCCTGCACGTCCCCGTCCATCAGGCCCCGGAAGCTGCCGTTGACGCCGAGCATGGTGTGCCCGCGGTCCAGCCCGAGCCGGACCGCGGCGCCGGCGACGGCGTTCATGCCCGGGGCCAGCCCGCCCACGTGGAGCAGGGCGATCCGGCTGGCCCGCTCCCTGGTCCTGGCCGTGCTGGGCAGGGCCCGGGAGATGGAGCGGAAGACGTGGATCATCTCGGTGTAGCGGTCGCCGCGCATCAGCAGGGCGGTGTCGTAGTCCTTGGCCTCGATCCGCTCGGCCAGCTCCCGCGTCCGGGCGACGCACTCCATCAGCGGCACCTTGGCCACACGGTGGTCCTGCAGCCCGATCAGCTGGGGGACGCTGCCCGGGGTGGCCGCGAGCACCTCCTCGACGGCCGCGTGGCCGAGGATGGAGCTCATCCACCGGTCGAAGGCGCTGGGCACGCCGCCGCGCTGGACGTGCCCGAGGGTGGTCAGCCGGACGTCCCCGCCCAGCCGCTCCTCCAGCAGCTGGCGCACGTACTCACTGGTGATCGGCTGGTTGGCGGAGTCGTGGGCGCCCTCGGCGACGACCACGATGCTGTGGCGCCGGCCGGCCGCGCGGCCGCTCTCGATGATCTCGCACAGGTCCTCTTCCCAGCCGGGGTCGGGCGGCCACTCCGGGATCAGCACGTAGGCGGCGCTCCCGGCGATCGCGCTCATCAGGGCCAGGTAGCCGCAGCGCCGGCCCATCACCTCGACCACGAAGCTGCGCTGGTGGCTCTCGGCGGTCGAGCCGATGGCGTCCATCGCCTCCATGATCCGGTGCAGGGCCGAGTCGGCCCCGATGGTCATGTCGGTGCCGAGCATGTCGTTGTCGATCGAGCCGACCAGCCCGGCGATCATCAGCGCCGGGTGCCGCTCGGCCGCCTCCCGGTCGATGGCGCCCTCGGCCAGCAGCTCCTCCAGCAGCGACGGCCACTCCTGGCGGAGGAGATCGGCCCCGGACAGGCTGCCGTCGCCGCCGACGACGACCAGCCGGTCGATGCCGTGGTGGACGAGGTGGCGGGCGGCGCGGCGGCGGCCCTCGCGCTGGCGGAAGGCGGCCGACCGGGCGGTGCCGATCACGGTGCCGCCCCGGTTGACGATGCCGGAGACGTCGTCCCAGGTCACCGGGCGGATGTGGTCGCCGCCGTCGACCAGCCCCTGCCAGCCCTCGTACACGGCGAAGATCTCGGCGCCGTGGTTGAGCGCGGTGCGGACCACCGCCCGCACCGCCGGGTTCATGCCCTGCGCGTCGCCACCACTGGTCAGCACGGCCAGCCGTGCGCTCGACGGCCCCATCTGGCCCGTCTCAGCTCCCGACGCCGACCCTGCGCGCCAGCACGGCGACCACGTCGTCGTACAGCGGGTCGGCCGGCGTCAGGCCGGTGATCCGCTCGGTCGCCTCGGCCGCCGGCAGGGTCCTGAGCAGCTGCTGCAGCTCAACGCTCTGCGGGTCGTCGGGGACGTCGAACCGCGTCGCCGCCTCCACCGTGGCCAGCAGGTGCCCGGGCCGGACGCCCCGCTCGGCCAGCTCGGCGGCCGGGGCGATGAGCCGCTCGGTGCGCGACAGCTTGCGCAGCGGCTGCCGGCCGACCCGGTCGACGGTGTCCGGCAGGAACGGGTTCGCGAACCGCTGCAGGATCTTGTCGACGTACGCCTGCTGGGCCTCGTCGCTGAACCCGTGCTTGGCCACCAGCAGCCGCTTGGTCTCGGACAGCACCCCCTCCACGGCGGCCCGGACCACGTCGTCGTCCAGGGCGTCGCTGAGCTTGCCGATGCCCCGGACGAAGCCGTGGTAGGCGGTGGTGGCGTGGCCGGTGTTGACGGTGAACAGCTTCCGCTCGATGTACGGCGCCAGGTCGTCAACCCAGGTGGCGTCCGGGATCGACGGCTCATGGCCGCCGAACGGGGGCCGCTCGATGGCCCACTCGAAGTAGGTCTCGACGGTGACGTCCAGGCCGGCGTCCGGCGACTGGGCGGGCACGATCCGGTCGACCGCGGTGTTGGCGAAGACGGCCCTGGCCGCCACCGCCGGCCACTCGGCGTCCGGCACGGCCGAGCGGATGTGCTCCTGGAGCGCGTCGGTCGCGTTGATGGCGTTCTCGCAGGCCATGACGGCCAGGGGGGCGGCTCCGGCGGGCCGCCTCCGCAGCCCTTCGGCGATCACTGGTGCGACGAACTTCAGGACCGTCGGGCCGACCGCCGTGGTCACGATGTCGGCCGACGCGATCTCGTCGGTCACGGCCGGCTCGTCGCGGCGGCTGTTGATCACCCGGTAGTTGTCGACCCGCTCCTCGGACGAGTCGAGCCCGACCTCCTTGACCAGGTAGCTGGGCGTGGTGTTGAGGGCGTCGATGAGCTCGTCGACGACGTCGGCGAACACCACCTGGTAGCCGGCCCGGTGCAGGATCAGCCCGACGAACCCGCGGCCGATGGTCCCGGCCCCGAAGTGGACGGCGACGCCGGTCATTCGTCGTTGACGGCGTTCAGGAGGTCGTAGATCTCCTGCGCCGACTGGGCGGCGACCAGCTTGTCGACCTCGTCGGTGTCGGAGAAGACGATCGCGATCCGGCTCAGGATGTCCATGTGGCCGCCCTGGTAGCCGGCGATGCCGAGGGCGAACAGGACCTCGTTGCC
>DASUPQ010000851.1 GCA_036280995.1 Actinomycetota bacterium
GTGCTGCTGCCGGTCGCCCTGGTCGCCGGGTACCTGGGCAGGGACGCCGTGGTGCTGGCGTCGCTGACCCTGTGCGTGGCGCTGCTGCCGCTGGCGACCGGCGCGGCGATCCTGCGCTACCGGCTGTACGACCTGGACCGGATCATCAGCCGTACGGTGGCCTACGGGCTGCTCACGCTGCTGCTGGGTGGTGGCTACGCCGCGGTGGTGCTGGGTCTGGGCCAGCTCTTGGGCCAGGACTCCAGCCTGGTCGTGGCCGCCGCCACCCTGGCGGTCGCGGCAGTCTTCCAGCCAGCCCGCCGCCGCGTCCAGGCCGCAGTGGACCGCCGGTTCAACCGGCGCCGCCATGACGCCGCTCGCACGATCGCGGCGTTCAACGATCGGCTGCGGGACGAGGTCGACCTAGAGGCGTTGACCGGCGAACTGCTGGCCGTGGTCGAGGAGACGATGCAGCCGACCCAGACGTCGTTGTGGCTGCGGCCGCACCCGCCGGCAGGAGCGGCTGAGGCCATCGTGGCCCGGCAACGCATCTGATGACGCAACCAGCGCCAACCAACAGGCCCACTCCGGCCCCGTCGAACCTGCGGCCTCGATCCTGCCATACCACCCTGCGTGGCGACCAGGCCAGGCTGAGATTGCCGCCGTAGGCGGTGCGGACCACAGGTCCGCCAAGAACGCGGCCGCGCCGCATGGATCAATCGCGCGAAGCGCACCATACGGCCTGGCCGCTCCACTCCCCCTCGTGGGGCATAACCAGCGGGAACGGCGTCACTCGTGAGCGGGAGGGTACGCGGGTGGCCGGCGTAGGAACCAGCGTAGGGACTCGCGTAGGGTCGCGGCCCCGAAGTTGGCCGGATGAGCGGGGTCGCCCGGTGGGTGGGTGGGCTGCGGAGCTTGCCAGCGAAGCGGCACGCGCCGAAGGCGCGTTCCCTCCCTGCCACCGATCGTAGCCGGCGGCCGGCCGCCGGCTGTGGTCCCGGTCAAGCGCGATCGAGGCAGGAGGCCGACCTCGCCGGCTGTCCCATCGCGCTGACTCTGGGGCGTTGCTGCCGCAGCTGCACCACCGCTCCCCGAGCGATCCCGGGAGCCAGTACGCCGGGGGAGGGAGGGAGACACCCCACGGACGTGCGGGTCAAGTCCAGTGGGTCAAGTCCAGGGGTGGGCTTGGTTGATGCTAGGTAGCCGCCGGGCGGCGGCGGGGTCTCGGCATCCCGGTGGGGCCGAACCGCCGCCCGGCGGAGTTGGATGTTCAGGCGGGACGACGCCGCTGCCGCAGGCCCAGGTAGATGACCAGGGCGAGCAGGACCGGCGCGACGATGAGCGGGCCCGGTAGGAGGCTTCCGATCACCACGGCGGCGACCAGCGCGGCCGCGACGATGACGACACCGGCCAGCACCAGCCGCTCACCGGCCACGAGCGGCGTGTCCCGCTGGCCCAGGCTGCGCGCCTCGGCCGCGTCGAAGGCGGCCGCTACGATCACGGTCAGGCCGGCCAGCGGGGGCAGGATCATCCAAAAGAACGGCACCGTCGGCAGCGCCCCGACCGCGATCATGATGTCGCCGGCGACCCGCGACCGCCGTCGTAGGGCGATGCCGCCGAGCATCAGCAGACCGGCCGTGGCGATCAGGGCGCCGCCGCCGACGGTGTCGAAGCTGGTGGCTTCCGTCAGCGGGATGGCCACCCCGAAGGCGACCTCGAAGGTGCCGACCAGGCCGGCCAGCATCCACCACCAGTTTCTTGCCAGGGTTCGCAACACGGGTTGTCCTCTCGCCCCGAGCGGCCGACCCCGTGTTGCCGCGAGTTGTCGTTGTCCCAGCGCAGGTCGGCTGGCATCCCGGCGGTCATGCGCCGCCGGATCGAGAGCGCCACCGCCGGTGCCGGCGTTCCCACGGCGCGTCCGTAGGCACGCTGCTCCCACAGGTCGGAGGCGAGCTCGCCCTGCCGCCGCTCGGCGACCTCGGCCGGCAGGTGGCGGCTGTAGGTGGCCACCCACCAGGACACCAGCGCGACGGTGCGGTCGGTGGTGCTCATGTCGGCTCCAGCCGTGGTCGCGTCGGCATCTGGCTGTGCTTGGCCTGCCAGCTGGCGAGGGCGCGCTCGCCTGCCCCGGTCACCTCATACAGTCGCCGCCGCGGCCGTCCCTCGGCGGCGGCGATGGTTGGGTCCTCCCACTGGCTGGTCAGCAGGCCCGCCTCCTCGAGCCGTCGCAATGCCTTGTAGAGCGTCCCGTGGGCGGTGAGTGGCCGTGGACCGGCGTGGCCGGCGATCTGCTTGGCGAGCTGGGAGCAGCGACCCTGCTCAGGCGGGTTCGATTCCCGTCCGCCTCCGCGAACCGGGGACGCGTGCGAACCGTTGGTGTGACGAAGTACGGCTGGATGCGCCGCGCAGCTCGCCGGGAGCGGGACGTGCCGGCCGATAGATGAGATCGTGCACGATGGGCTGGACAGCCTCCGCCGACTGGAAGGGAGCATGGCGTGAGCGTCGAGGTGTTTATCCTCGAGACGGTCCGGACTCCGGTGGGGCGCCACGGCGGCGCGCTGGCCGGCACCCGTCCCGACGACCTGGCCGCCCATGTGCTGCGGGAGCTGCTGGCCCGCAGCCCGGCCCTGGACCCGGCCGCGGTGGACGACGTGGTCTTCGGCAACGGCAACGGCGCCGGGGAGGAGAACCGGGACGTGGCCAGGATGGCGGCGCTGCTGGCCGGGCTGCCGACCAGCGTGCCCGGGGTGACGGTGAACCGGCTGTGCGGGTCGGGGCTGGAGGCGGTCGTGCAGGCCGGCCGGGCCATCGCCGTGGGCGACGCCTCGGTGGTGATCGCCGGTGGGGTGGAGTCGATGAGCCGGGCCCCGTGGGTGCTGCTGAAGCCCGAGCGGCCCTACGCCAAGGGGGATGCCACGCTGGCCTCGACCACGCTGGGCTGGCGGCTGGTCAACCCGGCCATGCCCGCCGAGTGGACGGTGTCGCTGGGTGAGGGGGCCGAGATCCTGGCCGACAAGTTCGGGATCGACCGCGACCGTCAGGACGCCTTCGCGGTGCGCAGCCACCAGCTGGCCCACCAGGCGTGGGAGCGGGGGGTGCTGGCCGAGGAGGTGGCCGCGGTTCCCGGGACGGGGCTGGAGCGCGACCAGGGGATCCGCCCCGACACCAGCCTGGAGCGCCTCGCGACCCTCAAGCCGGCGTTCCGGGAGGGCGGGACGGTCACGGCCGGGAACGCCTCCCAGCTCAGCGACGGCGCCGCGGCCGTGCTGGTCGGGGACCGGCGGGCCGCTGACCGGCTCGGGGGGCGGCCGCTGGCCCGGGTCGCCGCCTCGGCCGTGCATGCCGTGGAGCCGCAGCTGTACGGCATCGCCCCGGTGGAGGCGGCCAACCAGGCGCTGGCCCGGGCCGGGATCGGCTGGGCCGACCTGGCGGTGGTGGAGCTGAACGAGGCCTTCGCGGCCCAGGCGCTGGCCTGCCTGGACTCCTGGCCCGAGCTCGACCCGGACATCGTCAACCCCAACGGCGGTGCGGTGGCCCTCGGGCATCCGATCGGCTGCTCGGGGGCCCGCATCCTCGGCACCCTGGCCCGGGAGCTGCGCCGCCGCGGCGGCCGCTGGGGGCTGGCCGCGATCTGCATCGGGGTCGGCCAGGGGCTGGCCGTCGTCCTGGAGGCCTGAGCCGTGCCCGGCTACCGTCCGGAGGACCCGGGGACCCATCCGCCGCTCGACTTCCCCGGCTACCGCTCGACCCGGCTGCGCCACCCCCACCAGCCGCTGGTGCCGCTGCCGCACCGGCTCACCGAGGTCACCGGGCCGCTGCTGGGCGAAGGGCGGGTCGGCGAGACCGACCACGACCTGACGGTCCAGCACGCCGGGGAGCCCCTGGGCGAGCGGATCACCGTCACCGGGCGGGTCCTGGACGGCGACGGCCGCCCGGTCCCCGGCACCCTGGTCGAGGTCTGGCAGGCCAATGCCGGCGGCCGCTACCGCCACGACGGCGACCGCCACCCCGCCCCCCTGGACCCCAACTTCAGCGGCGCCGGCCGCTGTCTGACCGACGCCGAGGGCCGCTTCCGGTTCGTGACCGTCAAGCCGGGCGCCTACCCGTGGAAGAACCACCCCAACGCCTGGCGGCCCGCCCACATCCACTTCTCGCTGTTCGGGCGGGCCTTTGTCCAGCGGCTGATCACCCAGATGTACTTCCCCGGCGACCCGCTGTTCGCCTACGACCCGATCCTGCAGTCGGTGCCCGAGGCGGCCCGGGAGCGGCTGGTCTCCCGGCTCGACATGGACCTGACGACCCCGGAATGGGCGCTCGGGTACCGCTGGGACATCGTGCTCCGCGGCCGCCAGGCCACTCCCCTGGAGGACGAGGACGACGACCGATGAGCCTGCCCGAGACCCCCTCCCAGACGATCGGGCCGTTCTTCGCCATCGGGCTGCCCTGGCCCGACGGGCCCGACGTGGTCCCCGCCGGCACGACCGGGGCGGTCCTGATCGGCGGCCAGGTGGTCGACGGCGCCGGCGACCCCGTGCCCGACGCGCTGGTCGAGACCTGGCAGGCCGACCCGGACGGCCGCTTCGCCCACCCCGACGACCCCTCCGGGCCGGCCACCTCCGACTTCCGGGGGTTCGGCCGCTGCGCCACCGACGCCGACGGCCGCTGGGCGGTCCGGACCCTCAAGCCGGGACCGCTCCCGGTCCCCGGGGGCGGGGTCGAAGCCCCGCACCTGAACCTGTCGGTGTTCGCCCGCGGCCTGCTCAACCGCCTGGTCACCCGGGTCTACTTCCCCGACGAGGCCGACGCCAACGCCGCCGACCCCCTCCTCGCCTCGATCGCCGACCCGGCCGTGCGGGCGAGGCTGGTCGCGGTCGCCGACGGCGACGGGCTGCGCTTCGACATCCACCTCCAGGGCGCCCGGGAGACCCCCTTCCTCGCCATCTGACCCGGAGCCAGGACATGGTGGAACACCTGCCAGCGACAACGCGTTGAACCGCCGATGACTGAGATCGATGTTCGCGCCGACCAGATGGCTCGGTGCGTCACGTGCGGGAGCGAGCTGCATCCCGAACGGGCGGAGCGGTACAGCTACTGCCCGAAGCGGGAGTGCCGGGAGCAGAACGCCCGGCCGCTGACGATCGCGGCCGTGGCCGTGAGCAAGGCCGCCGACGAGTACCTCGTGCTGGACGAGCGGACCACCCAGGACCTGGCCGCCGGCCGCTACCAGGACCAGCGGAAGTCCTCGGCGGTCACCGACGGGCCCAGGCCCGAGCGAGCCCGGGTGCCGGCGGCCGGCTCCAGACCCACCCACCGGGCGCCGGCCCGGCAACGACCACGGCGCTCCTGGACCAAGGCCCAGGAAGAGCTGGCGCTGATCTACAGCGCCAGGGGGATGCGGCCGGACGAGATCGCCGAGCGGCTCGGCCTGAGCCGCCACACCGTCACCCAGCTGCTCCTGTCGGCCAAGGACCGCGGGCGGCGATAACTGCCCCGGACCGGGACACCCGACCGGCGGTCGAGCGGAGGGGTGCTGCGCCGCGGCTAGGACACCCGGACGGTGCCGCCGGTGCGGAGGCTCTCGTTGGCGGCGTCGGCCAGGACCAGGGCCTCGCGGCCGTCGGCGAAGGTGGGGTCGGGCTGGGTGCCGGTCTCGACCGAGGTGATGAAGTGGTCGAGCTCGGCGGGGTAGGAGGCGCCGTAGCGCTCGCGGATGAAGGTCAGGTAGGGGCTCGCGGCCTCGCTGTGGTCGGCGGACGCGTGGCGGACGCTGGTCGGGAGCTGGTTGTGGGCGGTGAGCATCCCGGTGCTGCCGAAGGCCTCCACGCGCTGGTCGTAGCCGAAGCTGCAGCGGCGGCTGTTGGTGATGTGGGCCAGGGCGCCGTCGGCCGAGCGGAGGACGACGACGGCGCTGTCGATGTCGCCGGCCTCCTCGATGAAGGGCTCGATCAGGTTGGCTCCCATGGCCTGCACCTCGGCCACGTCGCCGAGCAGGAAGCGGGCCATGTCGAAGTCGTGGATGGTCATGTCGCGGAACAGGCCCCCGGAGGCCGGGATGTACTCCCTGGGCGGCGGCGCCGGGTCCCGGCTGGTGATCGCGACCTGCTCCAGCCGGCCGACGTCGCCGGCCCGGACGCGGTCCCGGATCTCCCGGAACGAGCGGTCGAAGCGGCGGTTGAAGCCGATCATCACCACCGGCGACAGCGAGGCGATCTCGGCCCAGCAGGCGTCGACCCGGGCGATGTCGAAGTCGATCGGCTTCTCGCACAGCACCGCCTTGCCCGCCTTGACGGCGCCGGTCAGCAGGTCGACGTGGGTCGGGGTCGGGGAGGCGACGATCACGCCGTCGACGCTGTCGTCGCCCAGCACCGTCCCGACGTCGGCGGTCGAGCGGGCGCCGATGCGGCCCGCCAGCTCCCGGGCCGGCGCCTCCATCGGGTCGCAGACCCAGGCCAGCTCGGCCCTGGGGTGGGCCGCGACCGACTCCGCGTGGACCGTGCCGATCCGGCCGCAGCCGAACAACGCGATTCGCATCACCAGCACTCCTTTGCCACCGTCATGTCTGATCCCGCGCAACACATAGCATGGAGGTGGTCGATATGCCCCTGCTTCCCGGCAAGGTCGTCCTGGTCAGCGGCGGCACCTCCGGTGTCGGGGCCGCCGCGGCGCGGGCGTGCGCCCGGGCCGGCGCGCGGGCCGTGGCCGTCACCGGGCGGCGGCGGGAGAAGGGCGAGGAGGTCGCCGCCGAGCTGCGCGAGCTCGGCGCCGCCGCCAGCTACGTCGCCTGCGACGTCGCCGACGTCGGCCAGGCGCTGGCGGCCGTGGCCACCGTGGTCGACGACCACGGCCGCATCGACGGCCTGGTCAACGCGGCCGGGCAGGTGACCCGGGGCAGCCTGCTCGAGACCACCCCGGAGCTGTTCGACGCCCATATCGCGACCAACCTCCGCGGTCCCTTCTTCCTCATGCAGGCCGCCGTGGCCGACATGCGGCGCCGGGGCGAGCCGGGGTCGATCGTCAACATCGGCTCCATCTCCGAGCTGGGCGGCCAGCCCTACCTGGCTGCGTACGTCGCCGCCAAGGCGGGCCTGGCCGGCCTCACCCGCAACGTCGCCTACGCCCACCGCCACGACCGGATCCGGGTCAACACCCTGGACATCGGCTGGACCGACACCGAGGGCGAGGACGCCACCCAGCGGCGGTTCCACGGCGCCGGGGACGACTGGCGCAGCCGCGCCGCCGAGCGGCTGCCCATGGGCCGGCTGTCGGACCCGGACGAGATCGCCGAGATGATCGTCTTCCTGCTGTCGGACCGCAGCGGCGTCGTCACCGGGTCCGTGCTCGACTGGGACCAGACCGTCCCCGGCGCCTACGACTAGGCCGCCTCCGGCTACTCCCGGGCCATCATGGCCACGGCCTCTTTCTCCAGGTCGATGAACGGCTCACCGGAGACGTCGACGATCGCCTTGCGGATCGTGCCGCCGGTGAACGGGAACGGGCTGGCGCCCGGGTAGTCGGCCGTGACCGGCTCACCCGGGTCCTTGCCCACGTTCAGGCCCTCGCCGACCAGGGAGAAGTTGCCCGGCTGGGTCATGATGCGGCCCTCGCCGACCTTCTCGTCGTCGATGAACAGCGACAGGGTCCCGGTGGTGGGCATGCCGTCGCCCTCCTTCACGAAGGCGGCCGACAGCAGCACCGCCCCGGTCGGGATCTCCTTGGAGGAGGAGACCACCTGCTCCTTGCTGCCCACGAAGTTGTAGACGTACTTGAGCCTTCCGTCCTTGACGTACAGGGCGTGACCGCCGAAGCGGGCGCCGTGGGAGAACAGCACCCCGCCGGCGTCCCCGGACTCGACGTCCACCTCGACCGCGATGCTGTAGCTCCGGTTGCGGATGTTGGCCGCCGCCGTCTCCGGCACCTCGGCCGCGCCCGGGTAGTAGACGTACTGGTCGCGCGGGGGGGCGACCTGCGGCCGGGTGGGGTCGGCGAGGACCTCGACCGCCGTGCGGTCCTCCAGCGGCAGGCCCTTGTACTTCCCGGCCTCGTGGAACCAGAGGCTGATCATCTCTTGCAGCTTCACGGGATGCGCGGCCGCCAGGTCGTGGGTCTCGGTGGGGTCCTCGTCGGTGTGGTACAGCTCCCAACGGTCGTCGGCGAAGTTGCCCCAGCCGGCGATCGTCGGGTGGACGCTCACCGCCTTCCAGCCCTTGTGCCAGATCGCCCGCGACCCCAGCATCGAGAAGAACCCCGTCTCCTTGGGCGTCGGCACGTCGTCGCTCTCGAAGGTCGGGCGGAGGCTCACGCCCTCCAGCGGGACCTGCGGGAATCCCTTGACGACCTCGGGCAGCTCCACCCCGAGGCAGTCGAAGATGGTCGGCACCAGGTCGGTGGCGTGGGCGAACTGGTGCCGCAGCTCGCCTCTTGGCTCGATCCCCCTTGGCCAGGAGATGAGCAGCGGGTCGGCCACGCCGCCCTCGAAGTTGTAGCGCTTCCACATCTTGAAGGGGGTGTTGAACGCCCACGCCCAGCCCACCGGGTAGTGGTTGTAGGTGGCCGGCGAGCCCAGCTCCTCCAGGTACTGGAGGTTCTCCTCGATCTCGTCGGGGATGCCGTTGAAGAACTTGTTCTCGTTGACCGACCCGTTGGGGCCGCCCTCGCCGCTGGCCCCGTTGTCGGAGACCAGCACGACGATGGTGTTGTCGAGCGCTTCCGACTCCTCCAGGAAGTCGAGCAGGCGCCCGATCTCGTGGTCGGTGTGGGCCAGGAACCCGGCGTAGACCTCGGCCATGCGGCAGAACAGCCGCTGCTCCTCGTCCGAGAGCGAGTCCCAGGGCCGTACCACGTCCACCGGGTTCCACGGCCTGCCCTCGGCGCTGGTCTCCTCCGCGTACGGGTTCAGCGGCGACAGCTCGGCGCCGTCGGGGAAGATGCCGAGCTGCTTCTGGCGCGCGAAGACCTGCTCCCGGTAGCGCTCGTAGCCCATGTCGAAGCGGCCCCGGAACTTCTCGATCCACTCCTTGGGCGCGTGGTGGGGGGCGTGGGTGGCGCCGGGGCAGAAGTACATGAAGAACGGCTTGTCGGGGACGATCATCTTGGCGTCCTTGATGAACTCGATCGCCCTGTCGGTGAGGTCGGTGGTCAGGTGGTAGCCGTCCTCGGGCTGGGCCGGCTGCTCAACGGGATGGTTGTCGTAGACCAGGTCCGGATACCACTGGTTGGTCTCGCCGCCGAGGAACCCGTAGTAGCGCTCGAACCCGCGGCCGACCGGCCAGTTGCGCTTGGTGGAGGCCATGTTCATCTCGTCGGCGGGGCACAGATGCCACTTGCCGAGCATGTAGGTGTTCCAGCCGCGCTCGCCCAGGACCTCGGCGATGGTGGCGCACTCGAACGGGATGTGGCCGTTGGCGTTGGGGAACCCCGTGGTCGCCTCGGCGATGCAAGCCATGCCGTTGGTGGTGTGGTTGCGCCCGGTGAGCAGCGACGAGCGCGTCGGCGAGCACAGCGCGGTCGTGTGCCAGTTGGTGTAGGTGAGCCCGTTGGCGGCCAGCCGGTTGATGTTGGGCGTCTCGATCAGCCCGCCCCACGGCTCCATGGCCGAGAAGCCGACGTCGTCCAGCACGATGTACAGGACGTTGGGGGCGCCGGAGGGCGCCGCCGGCTGCATGTACGGCGACCAGTCGGGAACCGAGTCCCGCACGTCGACGTTGATGACACCCTGGAACCGCCCGCTCATCGGCCTCGCCTCGCTTCCCCTGGGGATGGGCTCCATCCGACATGAACGGCGGGCCGCCCGCATCACCCCGACCGGGTGAAACGGCGTCCGGGCGGCCTAGCCGCCGAGCAGGCCGATCTCCCGCAGGCGCTGTACGGCCTCGCTGCGGGAGGAGGCGCCGAGCTTGCGGTAGATGGAGACCGCCTGGGTCTTGACCGTGTTCCTCGACACGTACAGCCGCTGGCCGATCTCCGGGAACGAGAGGTGGGTCGCCAGCAGCGGCAGCAGCCGCAGCTCGGCGGTGGACAGCGACGACGCCCCCTTGCCCGCCTGGCGGGCGGTGTCGAGCTTGGCCCACAGCTCCTCGACCTCCGCGGGCAGGACGCCGAGGTCCGGTCGCAGCCGCAGGATGATCCGTGCCTGCGAGAGGACGGCCCGGGCGCCCGCCGTGTCGTCCAGCAGCAGGTAGGCCCGCCCCATCTCCAGCAGCGTCTGCACCGACGCCCAGGGGATGGCGTGGGTGAGCAGGGGCCGGAGCCGGGCGGCCCGGGCCAGCCGGTCCCTGGCCCCGGCCAGGTCGCCGCGGTGCAGGGCGGCGCGGGCCGCCACCGTGTGGACGAGCGGGCTCATGATGTAGTCGTCCAGCTGCCCGGTCTGCACGATCCCGTGCGCCTGGGCGGCCAGGGCCTCGGCCCGTCCCCAGTCGGAACGCCGGATGGCGAGCAGCGAGCGCTCGGCCAGCGCGGTCGCGGCCGCGGGCAGCGCCCCGTCGGGGATCGAGATCTCGACGGCACTGGCCAGGACGGCGTCGGCCCGGTCCGCCTGGCCGGCCGGGTCCTGGAGCAGCTCGGCCACCCCCTCCAGCAGCAGGGCGGTCCCCCGCCAGCGGCTTGCGGGGCTCAGCCCGGCCAGGCCGGTCCGGGCGTCGGCGAGCATCCGGTCGATGCCGTGGCGGCACAGCAACCCCCGCGCCATCGCCCGGTGGCTCTCCATCGAGCTGCCGTCCGGCGGCGCCTGGGCGCCCGGGGCCGGGCCGGGGCCGGCGCCGGTGACGCCCTGCTCGGTGGCGTCGGCCCACCGCTCGGCCGCCACCGGCCGTCCCACCAGCGCATGGATCCAGGTCCCGAGCACCGCCACCGGTGGATGGCGGCCCATCAGCCCCTGGTCCTCGAACCAGCGCAGCCACCGGAGCGTGGTGTCGGCCCGGCCGCCGGCGTAGGCGAGCCGGCCGAGGGTGGCGACCAGCCGGGCCACCCGGTCGGCGTCCCCGGCGGCCTGGGCGTGGTCGATCGCCGCCTCCGGCAGCCCGTTGGCCTCGCACCAGCCGGCCGCCCGGAGGTGGAGCTCGGGGACCAGGTCGGGCTCCCGGCGCTCCAGCTCGCTCAGGAGCAGCTCGCCGAACAGGTGGTGGTAGCGGTACCACTCGCGGCGGCGGTCGAGGGGGACGAGCAGGAGGTTCGAGTCCTCCAGGGACTCCAGCACCCGGCCCGACCCGGTGGTGGCCAGCACCGCGTCGCAGAGTGGCCCGGACAGACGCTCCAGCACGGCCGTGCGGGTGAGGAAGGTCACCAGCTCCGCCGGGAGGTGGGCCAGCAGCTCGGCGTGCAGGTAGTCGGCGATGAACCGGTCGTCCCCGGCGAACGCCAGCCCGGCGTCGCCGCGGGGGACGCCGGCCTTGAGGGCCAGGGCGGCCAGGTACAGCCCGACCGGCCATCCCTCGGTCCGGCCGGCCAGCTCGGTCACCTCGGCGTCCGACAGCCCGACACCGGTCGCGTCCAGCAGCGCCCTGGCCTCGCCCTCGTCCATGGCCAGCTCGGCCACGCCGACCTCCACCACCTGGCCCTGGGCGCGCAGCAGCGCCACCGGCAGCGCCGGCGCGCGCCGCGAGGCGAGCGCGAGCTGGGACCCGGGAGGGAGCTGCAGCGCCAGCTCGGCGACCGCGTCCAGGCACTCGGTGTTCTCGAGCAGCTCCACGTGGTCGAGCACCAGGGAGACCGGCCGGGTCATCGCCGAGACCGCCGCCACCAGCCGGGGTACGGCCGTGGCCGCCACCGAGACCCCTGGCGAGGCGAGGACCTGGAACACCTCCGGGTCGACCGGCTCGACCCGGTCCAGCGCGGCCGCGATGTAGGTCAGCAGCACCACCGGGTCGTTGTCGCGCCGGTCCACCGAGACCCATCCCGCCCGCGGCTCCTTGTGGCCGCGCCACTGGGCCAGCACGGTGCTCTTGCCGTAGCCGGGCGGGGCGACCACGCAGATGAGCGGCGCCGACGGCGCGGCGAGCAGCCGGTCCACGACGGCGCTCCGGGACACGATCCCCGGGCGGGCCAGAGGGGGCCGGAGCTTCGACTCCACCAGATCGCTCGTGTCCACCCGACGAGCGTAGCCCCCCGTGCCTGCCCTGCTCAACGGGATGGGGCGAGGCGACTCGACATGAAATCGAATGCATGCCATCGTATGCATGCCGCGTATCGTCCCCGAATGCCCAGAGTCCGTAGGCGTCTGCATCGCCCGGTCGAACCGGGCGAGCCCGACATGGAGGAGCGTGGGATGAGGAGCCGTCTGTGGCTGGTCCTGGTGGCGGCGGCGCTGGTGCTCGCCGCCTGCGGGAATGACAGCGAAGCACCGTCGACCGCCGCCCAGGCCCCGGCCGCCACGACCAGCTGCGCCAGCAACGGCGAGCTCACGATGTGGGAGCGCTCGGGCGGCAACAAGCAGATGGTCGACATGCTGGTCGAGGCCTGGAACACCAAGAATCCCAACTGCAAGGTCAAGCTGACCTACATCCCTCACACGGAGATGGTCGGCAAGATCGCCCAGGGGATCGCCTCCGGTGAGGTGCCCGACCTGATGGGCATGGACCTCATCTACGCCCCGCAGTTCGAGAAGGCCCAGCAGCTGGTCGACCTGACCGACCGGATCAGCACCTGGCCGGAGCTGAAGACGGCCAGCAAGGGGCACATGACGGTGGCCACCTTCGAGAACCGGCTCTACGGGGTGCCGCTGTACGCGGACGTGTCGGCCCTCTTCTACAACAAGGACCTCTTCAAGCGGGCCGGCCTCGACCCCGACAAGCCGCCCACGAGCCTGGCCGAGATGCGCGCCTACGCCGACAAGATCACCGCCCTTGGCGGCGACATCAAGGGCTACTACCTGCCGGGCAACTGCGCCGGCTGCAACATCTTCACCGTCGGGCCCCTGATGTGGGCCTCGGGGGCCAAGATCGAGGCCGCCGGCCCGGGCGACGAGCCGCTGGTCGGCGACGGGGTCAAGCAGGTCCTGCAGTTCACCCGGGACATGGTCAAGGCCGGCAACGTCCACGAGGGCGACCGCACCGAGAACGGCGAGACGTTCCACCTGCAGTTCGGGTCCGGCAAGGTCGGCATGATGGGCACGGGCAACTTCAACATCACCCTGGCCCGCCAGCAGAACCCGAAGATGGACTTCGGCATCGCCCTGCTGCCCGGGGTGGCGCCGAACTCGTCGGCCTCGTTCATCGGCGGCGACCTGGTCGTGGTGCCCAAGGGCAGCGACCGGGTGGACGACGCCGTCAACTTCATGAAGTTCCTGCTCTCGGACGAGGTGCAGGTCGAGGTGTACGCCAAGGCCCTCAACCTGACCACCCGCGCCGACATGGTCGAGAACAAGTACTTCGAGGCCGAGCCGCTGGTCCAGGACGTTGCCAAGGCGCTCACCGTCGGCCGCACGCCGTATACGCTGACCTTCTTCGAGCAGATCAACTCGCCCCAGGGACCGTGGCTGAAGATGCTCCAGCGCGCCTACTACAGCGACGACAACCTCGACACCGTCATCGCCGACGCCAAGGCGGCGATGAAGAGCATCGCCAGCCAATAGGCCACGATCGCCGTGTACTGGGGCCGACGGAGCCGGCTGACCGGGATCGCGTACCTGGCGCCGGCCGTGCTCTTCGTGCTGGCCTTCACCGCCTACCCGCTGGCCCGGATGGTGTGGATGTCGTTCCACAGCTGGTCGCTGATCACGCCGCCGTCCTGGGTCGGGCTCGGCAACTACCGGCGGGCGTTCGCCGACGACCAGTTCTGGGTCTCGTTCGCCTTCACGCTCAAGTACACGGCGATCATCACGCCGATCCTGATCGTCGGCGGCTACCTGCTGGCCCTGCTCTGCTCGCCGGGCTCGCCGCTGCGGCGGCTCACCCGGACCCTGGTGTTCGTCCCCGTGGTCATCGGCCTCGGTGTGTCCAGCCTGCTCTGGTACTGGCTCTTCAGCACCGACTTCGGCCTGATCAACCGGGCCCTGCTCGACCTGGGCGTGATCTCCAAGCCGGTGCTGTGGCTGGGGGTCGACGCCGACCTGTCGAACCTGGCCATCACCACCTCGGTCGTCTGGAAGGTGATCGGCTTCGGGATGATCCTGTTCGTCGGCGCCATCCAGGCCATCCCCACCGAGATCCACGAGGCCAGCCTGGTCGACGGGGCCGGCCACTGGCAGCGGGTGACCCGGGTGATCCTGCCTCTGACCCTACGCACGGTGCTGGTGGTGACGCTGGTGAGCGTCATCGGGTCGCTGCTCGCCTTCGACCAGTTCTACATCATGACCGCCGGGCAGCCGCAGAACGAGACCGCGACCTCGGTCTTCTACGTCTACCTGAACTCCTTCCCCTACCTGCGGCTTGGCTACGGCGCGGCCCTGTCGATGATCCTGGCCCTGACCATCCTGGTCTTCACCGTCGTGCAGCTGCTGCTCACGCGCCGGAGCCACGCGTGACCGCGATCGCGGAGCGGCGCCGGAGCCGCCGGGCCGTGGCCGTGGGCGGGCGGCAACGGCCGCGCCGGCGCGGCTACCTGCTGGGCGCCCTGTGCGTGGCCATCTGCACGGTCATGCTCCTGCCCCTGGTCGCGTCCATGCTGGCCTCGGTGAAGCCGACGGCGGAGGCGGCCGCGTCGCCGCCGACCTACCTGCCGCACGGCCTCAGCCTGGACAGCTACGAGCGGCTCTGGACCTACCAGCAGGGGCTCCCCACCTACCTGGCCAACAGCCTGGGCACGGCCCTGCTGACGATCGCCTTCACGCTGGCACTGACCGTGCCCGCGGCCTACGCCCTGGCCCGGTTCCCGATCCCCGGCAAGGAGGTCGTCTTCGTCTTCCTCCTGCTGGCGCTGATCGTCCCCTACCAGGCCCTGCTGACGCCGATGTTCCTGATGTTCGCCCGGGTCGGGCTGACCAACACCCTGGTCGGCCTGGCCATCCTGCACACCGCCATCCAGCTCCCCCTGAGCCTGTACGTGCTGCGCAACAGCTTCAGCGCCGTCCCCCGGGAGCTGGAGGAGGCGGCCATCACCGACGGCGCCTCGTCCTGGAAGGTGCTGCTGCGGATCTGCATCCCCTCGGCCAAGCCGGCGATCGTCACCGTGGCCCTGTTCGCCTTCATCATGTCGTGGAACGAGTTCCTCGGCGCCCTCGTGCTGATGAGCCGGGGGTCGAGCTTCACCCTGCCGCTGATCCTGGCCGCCGCCCGGACCGAGACCAGCCTGGGCGGGACCGACTGGGGGATGCTGCAGGCCGGCATCACCATCTCGATCATCCCCTGCGTGCTCGTCTACCTGCTGCTGCAGCGGTACTACGTGTCCGGCCTGATGAGCGGGGCGGTGAAGTGAGCATGGCCGGTCCGGCGCGGGTCACGATCCTGGACGGCTTGATGGCCGAGCGCCAGCGGGTCAACCGCCAGCGCACCATCCCGCACGGCTTCGACCAGCTGGAGCGCTCCGGGACCCTGGACAACCTGCGCTTGGCCGCCGGTGCGGACGGGCGCTACCGGGCGCTGGCCGACACCTCGGGCGCCACCTTCCCCTTCCTGGACTCCGACGTCTACAAGTGGCTGGAGGCGGTGGGCTGGGAGCTGGGCCGGGCCGCCGACCCCGGCCTGGCCGCGGCCGCCGACCAGGCCATCGGCCTGGTGGCGGCCGCCCAGCGCCCCGACGGCTACCTCAACAGCTACGTCCAGGTCGTCGGCGACGGGACGCCCCACCGCGACCTCGCCTGGGGCCATGAGCTCTACTGCGTCGGGCACCTGATCCAGGCGGCGGTCGCCTGGCACCGCGAGCTCGGCGACGACCGGCTCCTGGAGGTCGCGATCCGGGCCGCCGACCGGATCGACAAGGAGCTCGGGCCGGGCGGGCGCGACGGGGTCGACGGCCACCCCGGCATCGAGATGGCGCTGGTCGAGCTGACCCGGGTCACGGGCGACCGGCGCTACCTGACGCTGGCCGCCCGCCAGCTCGGCCTCCGGGGCCGGGGGCTGCTCGGCCAGGGGCGCTTCGGCGCCGCCTACTGGCAGGACCACCAGCCGGTCCGGGAGGCCGCGACCGTCGCCGGGCACGCCGTCCGCCAGCTCTACCTCGACTGCGGCGCCGTTGACGTGGCCGTCGAGCTGGAGGACCAGGTCCTGCTCGACGCCGTGCGGCGCCGCTGGCAGGACCTGGTCGCGACCAGGACGTACCTGACCGGCGGGATGGGCAGCCGGCACCGCGACGAGTCCTTCGGCGACCCCTTCGAGCTCCCTCCCGACCGGGCCTACGCCGAGACGTGCGCGGCCATCGCAAGCGTCATGCTCGGCTGGCGCCTGCTGCTGGCCACCGGCGAGGCCGGCTACGCCGACGCGATCGAGCGGGCCCTCTACAACGGCGTCCTGTCCGGCGTCTCCCTTGACGGCACCCGGTTCTTCTACGTCAACCCGCTGCAGCGCCGGACCCGGCGCGCCTGGGAGCCGCCCGGCCACGGCGGGCGCGCCCCCTGGTATCCGTGCGCCTGCTGCCCGCCCAACCTGATGCGGCTGCTCAGCTCCTGGGAGCGGTACGTGGCCGACGCCGACGCCGGCGGCGTGCGGCTGCACCAGCACGCCACCGCGGACGTCCGGGCGGAGGTGGCGGGCGGACCGGTGCGGCTGTCGGTCCGCACCGGCTACCCCTGGGAGGGCCGGGTCGCGGTCGAGGTCGCGGAGACACCGGACCGGCCCTGGACCCTGTCCCTGCGGGTGCCGGGGTGGTGCCGCTCGGCCACCCTCGCCGCCCCCGGCCGCGAGGGGCCGGTGGCGGCCGGCGCGGCCGAGGTGACCCGGCGCTGGGCGGCCGGGGACCGGGTCGTGCTCGACCTCGACCTGCCGGTCCGGATCACCGAGCCCCACCCGCGGGTCGACGCCGTGCGCGGCTGTGTCGCCGTCGAGCGCGGCCCGCTCGTCTACTGCCTCGAGGCGGCCGACGCGCCGCCCGGGACCGAGCTGGAGGAGCTGCGCTGGGACCCGGGGCGGGCCCCGGCCACGGTCCCCCGCCCGGACGTCGGCCCCGGCGGGGTCGGGGTCACCGTGCCGGTGGCCGGCCGCGGGGCGGCCCTGTCGGCCGGCGCGGTCCCCTACTTCGCCTGGGCCAACCGGGGGGCCGGGGCGATGCGGGTCTGGATCCCCCGCTGACCGTCAGCCGGCGCCGGCCGGCGGCGGGGCGGTCGAGTCGCGCACGATCAGGGTCGGCTTGAAGACCTCCAGGCTGGGCCCGCGCGGGATCTCCGGGTCGCGGGCCAGGGCGATCGCAAGGGCCACGGCGTGGCTGACGATCTCCGGGATCGGCATGCGCAGGGTGGTCAGGGCGGGCACGGTGTGGCTGGCGATCAGGATGTCGTCGTAGCCCACCACCGACAGCCGACCGGGCACGGAGGCGCCGAGGCTGTGGGCGGCGTGCAGGACGCCCACGGCGACCAGGTCGGTGGAGGTGGCCACGGCCGTCGGCGGCTCGGGCAGCTCCAGCAGGCGCCGCAGGGCGGCGTCGCCCCCGGCCAGGGTGTTCGGGCACCGCTCTAGGTAGCCCGGCGGGACCCCGCCGAAGCGGTCGGCCATCCAGTCGGCGTAGGTGTCCTCCCGCACCCGGTAGTCGACCGGCAGCTCGGCGCTGAGGAAGGCGATCCGCCGGTGCCCGAGGGACTCCAGGTGCTCGAGCCCGGCCCGGATGCCGGCCCGGTCGTCGGTGTCGGCCGTGGGGAACTCGAGCGGGCTGGTCCCCTGCCAGAGGCCGACCACGGGCACGCTCGAGCTGCGCAGGTCGGCCAGCAGCCGCGGCTGGACCTGCATGTCGCCGAGCAGGACGATGGCGTCGGTGTGCCGGGTCTCCAGCACCGAGGTCAGCGAGACGGCCTCGTCGAGGCGGCCGTCGACGTGGCCGAGGACCACGTTGTAGCCGTGGGCCATCGACTCGACCACCAGGGCCTCGACCGCCCCGGCGAAGAACGGGTCGCTGAAGTCCCTGACCACGGCGCCGATCAGGTTGGTCGAGGCCCCCCGCAGCCCCCGGGCCAGGGGGTTGGGCCGGTAGCCGAGCCGCCGCGCCGCCTGGAGCACCCGCTCGCGGGTCTCGGGGGCGATCGGCACGCTCGTCGGGGCGCCGCTCAGCACCCGGGAGACGGTGCTCTGCGACACCGAGGCCGCGGCCGCGATGTCACGCATCGTCGCCGGAGGCGACCCGGGGTGGTGCTTGCGGGGCGACATCCCCGCCAGGCTAGCATGAATACGATTGCACTCCGGTGGAGCTGGGCGGGTGTCGCCGCCACGCCGGGCGGGCACATCGCTAGGGTGGCGGGACCGAACCCACGGACGCGATGGAGGCGAGGCCGGTGGTGCTGCAGAGTCGCTCCCCCCAGCGACCCGGCGACCTGGTGGTCGAGGTCGAGGAGGCCGGCGCGGAGGCCGTCGCCGGGGCGGTCGAACGGGCCCGGGCGGCGGCCTCCGGGTGGGCCGGCGGGTCGGCGCTGGAGCGCTCCTCGGCCCTGGCCGCCGCCGCCGACGCCCTCGCCGAGGCGGCCGGGGAGGTCACCGACCTGATCGTCCGGGAGGTCGGCAAGCCGCTGACCGAGGCCGGCGCCGAGGTCGGCCGCGGGGTCGGGATCCTGCGCTACTACGCCCAGCAGGCCCTCGACCCGGACGGCGAGACCTACCCGGGACCGAGCCCGGCCGGGCTGCTGCTGGCCCGGCGGCGGCCCCGCGGGGTGGCCGGGCTGATCACCCCGTGGAACTTCCCGGTGGCCATCCCGCTGTGGAAGGCCGCCCCGGCCCTGGCCTTCGGCAACGCCGTCGTGCTCAAGCCGTCGCCCGAGGCCACCGCCACCGCCCTGCGCCTGGCCGAGCTGCTCGCCCCTGCCCTCGGAGGCGACCTGTTCCAGGTCGTGCCCGGCGGGGCCGGGACCGGCCGGGCGCTGGTGGACGGGGCCGACTGCGTCTCGTTCACCGGCTCGGTGGCCGTCGGCCGCCAGGTCGCGGTGGCCGCGACCGAGCGCGGCGTCCCCAGCCAGGCCGAGATGGGCGGCCTCAACGCCTCGATCGTGCTCCCCGACGCCGACCCCGAGCGGGCGGCGGCCGTGGTCGCCGGGGCGGCCATGGGCTACGCCGGCCAGAAGTGCACCGCCACCAGCCGGGCGATCGTGGTCGGCGACCCCGGCCCGTTCACCGAGGCGCTGGTCGCGGCCGTCGAGGGCCTGGCCGTCGGTGACCCGGCCGAGGAGGCCACGGTCGTCGGCCCGGTCATCACCGAGCAGGCCCGGCGCCGGGTCACGGACGCGGCCGCCGAGGCCAGGGCGGCCGGCGGGCGCCTGCTCACCGGCGGCGAGGCCGACGGCGCCGACGGCTGGTTCGTTCCCCCGACCCTGGTCGACGGACTGCCGCCGGACGCCCGCCTGGCCCAGGAGGAGGTGTTCGGCCCGATCGCGGTCGTGCTCGCCGTGCCCGACGAGGACGAGGCCGTGGCCGTGGCCAACGGGGTCCGCTACGGCCTGGTCGGGTCCGTGTTCACCCGCGACCTGGACCGGGCCCTTGGCCTGGCCGCCCGGCTCGACACCGGCATGATCCGGGTCAATGCCCCGACCTCGGGGGTCGACTACCTGGCCCCGTTCGGGGGCGAGAAGGACTCCAGCTACGGCCCCAGGGAGCAGGGCAAGGCGGCCCGCGACTTCTACACCTCGACCCGGACCATCACGATCCTTCCCGCGGAGGGCTGAGCGGTGGCGCTGTGGCGGGTGCTGGCGGACGGGCGGCCCCGGCTGGCCCGCGGCCCGGCGGACGGGGGGCCGGCCGAGCTGCTGGGCGCCGGGGCGACCCTCGACGACGTCCTCGGCGGCGACCCGGGCGCCCTGGAGCGGCTGCTCGACGGGCCGGGCGGGCCGGCCCCCGAGGGCCTGGCGGTGCTGGCCCCGCTGGGCGGCCAGCCGGTCTGGGCGGCCGGGGTGACCTTCCGGCGCAGCCGCGACGCCCGCCTGGAGGAGTCCCGCGGCCTGGACGCCTACGACAAGGTCTACGAGGCCGAGCGGCCCGAGCTGTTCCTCAAGGCGCTGCCGGGCACGGCCCGGGGGCCGGGCCAGCCGATCGGCGTGCGGGCCGACTCCGACTGGGACGTGCCCGAGCCCGAGCTGGCGGTGGTGGCCGACCGGCGCGGCGAGATCGTCGCCTTCACCATCGGCGACGACGTCTCCTCCCGCTCCATCGAGGGCGAGAACCCCCTGTACCTGCCCCAGGCCAAGCTGTACGCGGGCAGCTGCGCCGTCGGCCCCTGCCTGGTCCCGGTCGGCGAGGCGCCCGACCCGGCGGCCATGGAGATCACCCTGACCATCGAGCGCGACGGGGACGAGCTGTTCGCCGACCGCTGCGCCGTGGCCGACATGAAGCGGAGCCTTGCCGAGCTGGTCGACTGGCTCTGGCGCGGCCAGGACCTGCCGCTGGGCGCGGTCCTGCTCACCGGCACCTCGATCGTGCCCCCACCGGAGCTGACCCTATGGCCCGGCGACCGGGTGACGGTCGCCGTCAGTGGCCTCGGCCGGCTCGTCAACCCGGTGGAGCTGGTCGACGCCAGCCCGCTGGCTAGCCGCCGGGGCGGACCAGGATCTTGACCGCGTCCCCGCCGGGGTCGGCCAGGGCGGCGAACGCCCCGGCGGCCTCCTCGAGGCCGAAGCGGTGCGTCACCAGCGGCGCCGGGTCGAGGACCCCGGCGGCATAGAGCTCGACGACCCAGCGCCAGGCGGCCCGGGAGGCGGCGAAGCCCCCCTGGACGCGGAGCTGGCCCAGGCTGACCGTGTCCGGGTCGATGGCGGCCCGCCCGAGGCCGGAGATGCCGAGCAGGAGCGCGCTGCCGCCCCGGCGGAGCAGGGCCAGGGCGGCCGCGGCCCCGCTCGGGTGGTTGGTCGCCTCGACCACGGCGTCGAAGCGGCCGGACAGGGCGGCCGGGCCGTCGCCGGCGGCCACCACCCGGGTGGCGCCGCAGCCGGGGCCGAGGGCGGACCGGCCCGGCCGGCCGCCGCCCACCAGCACCAGCTCGGCCGGGCTGGCCGTCCTCAGCAGGAGCAGGGCGAGCAGGCCGAGGGGGCCGTCGCCGACGACCGCGACCCGCTGGCCGGGCAGGGGCATGCCCGTCTCCAGCAGCCCGCTGGCCACGCAGGCGGCCGGCTCCAGCAGGGCGGCCGCCTCCAGCGGCCGGTCGGCCGGCAGGCGGTGGACGAGGCCGGCGGGGACGACCAGCCGCTCGGCCAGGGCCCCGGGGAGGGTGAAGCCGGTCTCGGCGTAGCCGGCGCCGCAGAGGTTGGTCCGGCCCTCGGCGCAGCGGTCGCAGATCCCGCAGGACCGCAGCCCCTCGGCCACCACCGGGTCGCCCGGGGCGAGGCCGGCCACCTCCGGGCCCACGGCCGCGACCCGGCCGGCCCACTCGTGCCCGGGCACCACCGGGTAGCTGACGTAGGCGGCCGGCCGCCGGCCGTCGAGCAGCTCGACGTCGGAGCCGCAGATCCCGGCGGCGTCGACCGCCACCACCACCTCGCCCGGCCCCGGGACGGGCTCGGGCACGTCGGTGACGGCGGCCACCCCGGGCCCCTCCACCACCAGCGCGCGCACTAGGCCCGCGGCGTCGGCCGGGCGTTCTGGGAGGGGTCGGGCCGCAGCCGGGAGGTCCGGGCGGCGCGGTACTCGGCCACGACCAGGTCGGTCAGCTCCTGCACCGACGTCTGGGAGGTCGGCTTGTCGAAGGTGATCGTGCCGTGCTGGAGGAGGTTGATCCGGTCGCAGACCTCGAGGATCTGGCCGTAGTTGTGGGCGATGATGATGATCGAGACCTCGCCCCGGTCCTTGAGGTCGCGCACCAGGTCGAGGATGAGGGCGCCCTCCTTGGCCCCCATGGCGGCCAGCGGCTCGTCCAGCAGCAGGATCCTGGCGTCGCTGTAGACCGAGCGGGCGACCGCGATCGCCTGGCGCTGGCCGCCCGACAGCTTGGCCACCTCGTCCTCGACCGACGGGATGTTCACCCCCATGTCCTCCAGGTGCTCCCGGGCCAGCCGCCGCATGCGGCGATTGCTGAGCAGCGGCCAGCGCACCATCTCCCGGTTGAGGAACATGTTGTGGTAGACGCTCAGCTCGTTGACCAGGGCCAGGTCCTGGTAGACGGTGTCGATCCCGAGCGTGCGGGCATGGTCGACCGACTTGAGCACGACCTCCTCGCCGCCCACGAAGAGCTTGCCGGCGTCGGGCTGGTGGAAGCCGCAGATGATCTTGATCAGGGTCGACTTGCCGGCGCCGTTGTCGCCGATGAGACCGAGCACCTCGCCCCTGCCCAGGCGCAGGTTGACGTCGCGGAGGGCGGTGACCCCGCCGAAGCGCTTGGCCAGGTGCTCGACCCGGAGGGCCTCGCCGTTGGGAGCGTCGGAGCCCGTCACGTCCGGCCCGCCCGACGCAGCCTGGACAGGTACACGTTGGCGATCATCGAGACGACGATGGCCACGCCCAGGATCAGGAAGTACGGGTTGGCGCTGATGCCGATGAGGTTCATGCCGTCCTGCAGCTCGGCCAGGACGAGTGCGCCCAGGAAGGCCCCGATGACGGTGCCGGAGCCGCCGGCCAGGGAGGTGCCCCCGATCACCGCGGCCGAGACGGCGGTGAACATGATCCCGAAGCCGCCGCCCAGGTTGGGGTCGATGGTGTTGATGCGGAAGGCGTCCAGCATCCCGGCGAATCCGCCGAGGGTGGCCACCATCATGAAGTTGCCGATCTTGATGCGGCCGGCCCGGATCCCCGCCTCGGTGGCCCCGAGCGGGTTGCCGCCGACGGCGATCGTGTGCAGCCCCCAGCGGGTCCTGGTCAGCAGCACGTGGAAGGAGGCCACGATCAGCAGGCACCAGGTGATGTGGGCCCAGTCCGAGGCGCCGAACCAGTTCCGGATCGTCTCGGTGGCCGCCTCGGGGATCGGGGCCGGGTAGGCGTGCGAGGTCGTCAGGACGATGCCGATGACGATGTAGGCGGTGCCCAGGGTGGTCACGAACGACGGCACCCTGAAGAACACGGTGATGAAGCCGTTGATGAAGCCGATGAACGCCGAGATGGCCAGGGCCAGGACGATCGCCAGCAGGATCGGCACGCTGTAGTAGTCGGTCAGGTAGTGCATGTTGAACGGGGCCAGCGCGTACACCGCCGCCACCGACAGGTCGATCTCGCCGCTGACCAGCACCAGCACCATGCCAGCGGCGATGATCGCCGCCGGCGCGGTCGCCTGGGCGATGTTGACCAGGTTGGGCTGGGTGAGGAACGCCTCCGAGGCCGAGGCGAAGTAGACGCCGAGGGCGACCGCGACCACGAGGACGCTGGCCTCGCGCCGGCGCAGGAACGCCTCGCCGACCCGCCGCGGCAGGCTGCGGGAGGGCCGGCCGGCCGGAGCCGGCTCGACCCTCTCGGCGACGTCGACGGTGTCGCTCAACCTCTCCCTCGCCTAGCCGGCGATCGCTCCGGAACGCTCCACCACCTGCTGCTCGGTGCTGGAGCCCTCGAAGCGGGTCTTGGTCTGCAGGTAGGGGTCGACGTTGTCCTTGGTCACGAACAGCAGGCCGGTGTTGGTCTCGGACGGGAACACCAGGCCCCCGGACAGCTTGTACATGTAGAGGTATAGCACCGGCAGGAACCCCTGCAAGTACGGCTGCTGGTCGATGGTGTAGTCGAGGCTGCCGCCCTTGATCGCGTTCAGCGTCTCCGGCACCAGGTCGAACCCGCCGGCGACCTTCAGGTTCTTCTCCCGCATCGAGTACTTCTGCACCACCTGGCCGACCGACTGGGTCGAGCCGGCGTCGACCGCCAGCATGCCGGCCAGGTCCGGGTGGCCCTGGGCGTAGGCGTCGATGATCGACAGGCCCTTGGTCACGTCGGCGTTGGTGCCGACCGGGGTGAACTTGAGCGACTTGCCGGACTGCTTGATGGCGTCGGAGGCGCCGTCGATCCGGGGCTGGATGTTGAGCGCGCCCGGGGTGGCGATGAAGCCGACCACCTCGCCGGAGTCCAGGCCCGAGGCGATCGCCCGCTGGCCGAGCTGGAACCCGGAGTCGTAGAGGCCCTGGCCGATGTAGGAGAGGCGGTTGGTGCCGGGGTCGTCCACCGCGCCGTCGGCGTTGTAGGAGACGACCGGGATGCCGGCGGCCAGCGCCTGGTCGACCGGGCCCTTGAAGGCGTCCTTGTCGACCACCGCCAGCGCGATCCCGTCGGCCTTGGCCGAGATGGCGGTGTTGGTGGCGTTCACCATCTCGGCCACGATCGAGTCCTTGGACCCCGTCCACTGGAACTCGCAGTTGAGCAGGGCGCAGGCGTCCTGGGCGCCGTACTGGGTGGGCGTGAAGAACGGGTTGGTGGTGACGTGGTTGACGAACACGAACTTCCACTTCGGGGTCGAGGGGAAGTCGCCGGGCGTCGCGGCCGCGGCGTCGCCGCTCTGGTTGTCGTCGTTGCCGGTACAGGCGGCCAGCAGCGCCGAGGCGGCCAGCGACGCGCTGGTCAGGCCGACGCCACCCAGCAGCCGGCGCCGGGTGACGCGGTTCAGCCCCAGGGTGTCGACGGCCTGCTCGACGACGGGATCGACCTTGGACATTGCAACCCTCCTCGGGCGGGTCAGGGCCCGTTCAGTCAGTGGAGAAGCGGTAGATGGTGGTGGTGTCGTACCGGTCACCCGGCCGCAGCACGGTCGACGGGAAGTTCGGGTGGTTGGGCGAGTCGGGGTAGTGCTGGGTCTCGAGGGCGAGGCCGTCGCCCTGGCGGTAGGCCCGGCCGCTGGTGCCGTACAGCGTCCCGTCAAGGAAGTTGCCGGAGTAGAACTGGATCCCGGGCTCCTCGGTGAGGACCTCCAGCACCCGCCCGCTGCGCGGGTCCTTGAGCCGCGCCGCCAGCTCCAGGCCGGAGCCGCGCCGGTCCAGCACCCAGTTGTGGTCGTAGCCGCGGCCGATGACGAGCTGCGGGTGGTTGTCGCGGATGCGCTTGCCGATCCTGGTCGAGCGGGTGAAGTCCAGCGGCGTGCCGGCGACCGGGGCGATCTCCCCGGTGGGGATCAGGGTCTCGTCGACCGGGGTGTAGCGGCTGGCCTTGAGCAGCAGCTCGTGGTCGTTGATGTCGCCCGAGCCCTCGCCGGCCAGGTTCCAGTAGGCGTGGTTGGTCAGGTTGACGATCGTCGGGGCGTCGGTGGTCGCCTGGTAGCGCATCCGTAGGTCGTTGCGGTTGTTCAGGGTGTAGGTGACGGTGGTCTTGAGGGTGCCCGGGTAGTTCTCCTCGCCGTCGGGGCTGGTGTAGGTGAAGCGCACGCCGACGAACTTGTCGCCGCGGACGACCTCGGCCTTCCACACCCGCTTGTCGAAGCCGACGTTGCCGCCGTGCAGGTGGTTGGGCGGGTTGTTGATGGCCAGCTGGTAGGTGACGCCGTCGAGGGTGAAGCGGCCCTCGTCGATGCGGTTGGCGTAGCGGCCGGTGATGCAGCCGAAGTACGGGTTGGCCGGGTTGAGGTACTCCTCGAGGGTGCTGAAGCCAAGGGTGACGTTGGCCTTGCGGCCGTGGCGGTCGGGTACCCGGAGCGACTGGATCGCGCCGCCGTAGGTGATCAGCTTCACCTCCATGCCGCGCTTGTTGGTGAGGGTGTAGCGGTGGACGACGGTGCCGTCGGGCATCGTCCCGAACCGCTCCCGGGAGACGTCGAGGTGGCCTCGCGAGCCGGCGGCGTCCGTTGCGCTCACCCCCAGGAGGCTGACGGTGGCGACGGCCAGCAGGACGGCCGCGCCGATGCGCAACGCCCGTCCCCGGACCCCGGTCCTCGCGGTTGCGGCGGTGGTGTGCATGGACCCTCCTTATCCGGTGCCCATCTCGGGCATGAGCTACTGGCGCCCGACCAGCGTCCAGCCGGCGCCCGACGCGGCGCTGCGCTGCACCGCGTCGAGCACCTCCTGCACCTGGAGCCCGTCGGCGAACGACGGCGCCGGGTCGCGGCCGTCGGCGATGTCGTGGAGCAGGTCGCGCACCTCGTGGGTGAAGGTGTGCTCGTAGCCGATCGTGTGCCCGTCCGGCCACCAGGCCCCGGCGTACGGGTGGCCGGCCCGGGTGACCTGGATGCGCCGGAACCCCTGGGTGGCCGGGTCCTCGGTGGCATCGAACAGGCGCAGCTCGTTGAGGGCGCCCAGCTCCCAGATGACGCTGCCGAGCTCGCCGTTGACCTCGACCCGGAGCCCCTCGGTGTGGCCGGTGGCGAAGCGGGTGGCCTCGAAGCTCCCGACCGCCCCGCCGGCGAAGCGGGCGATGAACAGCGCGGCGTCGTCCACGGTGACCGGCCCGCGGGCCCCGCCGCCGCCGGGCAGCGGCCGCTCGCGCACGAACGTCTCGGTCAGGGCCGAGACCCCGGCGATGCGGTCGCCGGCCAGGTGCTGGGCCAGGTCGATCGCGTGGGCGCCGAGGTCGCCGAGGGCACCCGACCCCGCGTGCTCGGCCTGGAGCCGCCAGAGCAGGGGGAACTCGGGGTCGAGGACGTGGCTGGCCAGGTAGGCGCCGCGGACGTGGCGGATGGCGCCGAGGCGGCCGGCGGCGATCAGCTCACGGGCCAGGGCGACGGCCGGCACCCGGCGGAAGTTGAAGCCGACCATCGCCCTGACGCCCGAGGCGGCGGCCCTGGACGCGGCCTCGGCCATGGCCCGCGCCTCGTCGACGCTGTTGGCCAGCGGCTTCTCGCACAGCACGTGCTTGCCGGCCTCCAGGGCCGCGATCGAGATCTCGGCGTGGCTGGACCCGGGGGTGCAGACGTCGACCAGGTCGACGTCGTCCCGCTCGACCAGCCGCTTCCAGTCGGTCTCGGTGGCCGGCCAGCCGAGCCGGTCGGCGGCGGCTGCGACCGCGCTGGCGTCCCGGCCGCAGATGGCGGCCATCCTGGGCGTGAAGGGGAGGTCGAAGAAGCGCCCGACGGTCCGCCAGGCCTGGGAGTGGGCCCGGCCCATGAAGGCGTAGCCGACCATCCCGATCCCGAGGTCACCCCGGTCTCCCACCATACGAACCCCCGACTTCCGCTTCGGGAACTTCGTAGAACCTGGAGTTTGTCCGTTCAGTGGCCAAACTAAGCTGGGCCTCCTTTCCCTGTCAATGCCTAGTCGGTAGAGTATGTCCAGGGACTGGACAAACATCCTGGGGGAGGTCTTGCCGTGAGGACGGGGCGGTCGCCGGCCAGGCAGGATGCGCTCCGTCACCACAACCTCGCCCTGGTGCTCCAGTGCATCGCGGCCAGCGAGCCGGTGTCCCGGGCCCGCATCGCCGCCACCACCAGCCTGACCAAGACGACCGTCTCCAGCCTGGTCGACGACCTGGTCGCCGCCCGCCTGGTCACCGAGCTCGGCCCCGACGCCAGGGGCGAGATCGGCCGGCCGGGGAGCGCCCTGGCCCTCAACCGGGCCGGCTTCGTCGGCGTCGGCCTCGAGATCAACGTCGACTACATCGCCGTGTGCGTGGCCAACCTGGTCGGGGAGGTCCGATATCTCAGGACCCGGGCGCGCGACAACCGGGCCCAGTCCCCCGCCAAGGTGCTGGGGCGGGCCGTGCGCATGACCCGCACGGCCATCGAGGCCGCCGAGGCGGCCGGGCTGACCGTGGCCGGGCTGGCCGTGGCCGTGCCCGGCCCGGTCGAGACCGACCGCGGGCTGCTCCGGCTGGCCCCCAACCTCGACTGGGTGGACGTGCCCGTGGCCGAGATCCTGGCCGACCGGTTCGCCACCCACCAGCTCCCGGTGGTGGCCGACAACGAGGCCAACCTGGCCGCCCTTGGCGAGCTGTGGTTCGGCGGCCACGACGAGCTGGTCGACTTCATCCACGTCTCGGGCGAGATCGGGGTCGGGGGCGGCATCGTCATCGGCGGGGAGCTGTTCCGCGGGGTCGGGGGCTTCGCCGGCGAGATCGGCCACGTCACCGTGCAGCCCGACGGCCCGCGCTGCCGCTGCGGCGCCCGCGGCTGCCTGGAGCAGGTGGCCGGCCAGGAGGCGATCCTGCGCGCGGCCGGGCTGACCGGCGCCGTCGGCACCAGCATCGGGCAGCCGGGCGGGTCCGTGGCCGAGCTGCTGGCCAGGGCCCGGGCCGGCGACCCGGACACGCTGCGGGCGGTCGAGTCGGCCGGGCGGGCCCTGGGGATGGGGCTGGCGGCCACCGTCAACGTCGTCGACCCGAGCACGGTCGTCCTCGGCGGCCTGTACGCCGCCCTTGAGCCGTGGCTGTGCAAGCCGCTGCTGGAGGAGCTGCGGGAGCGGGCCATCGCCCACCGGTGGGCGCCGGTGGTGGTGCTGGCCTCCCGCCTCGGTCCCGACGCGGCCGTGCGGGGGGCGGCCGGGGCGGTCGTCAAGCGGGTCCTGTCCGAGCCGGCCGCCTTCTCTACCATGGGGGCCCGGAGGGGAGGACCGCCATGACCACACCTGCCGCCGACCCCGACCACCGGCCCATGGCCGGGGTCCGCCGCTATCTGGCCGGGCTCGGGCTGCCCGACCGGGACCCCGGCGAGCTGCCCACTTCCGCCCGGCGGTTCCGCGACGGCGCCCAGTACCGGGTCGAGATCCCCTCGGTCGAGGGCCCGGAGCCGTTCCGGGCGGTGATCGACGCCGCCAAGGAGCGGGAGCTGCGGGTCCACCGGATCAGCCAGGGCAGCGGGATGATGCTGCTCACCGACGACGACATCCGCGAGATGGTCGCGCTCGGCCAGGAGCACGGCATCGAGGTCTGCCTGTTCGTCGGCCCCCGGGCCGCCTGGGACGTCGGCGTCCAGGCGACCGCCGCCGCCGGCCGCGTCGTCGCCGGCAGCCTGCGCGGCGCCGACCAGCTCGTCTACGGCATCGAGGACGTCCGCCGGGGCTGCCAGCTCGGCGTGCGCAGCATCCTGGTCGCCGACACCGGCCAGCTGTGGGTGCTGGGACGGATGAAGCGCTCCGGCGACCTGCCCGGCGACCTCGAGATCAAGATCTCGATCTCGCTGCCCGTCACCAACCCGGCCACGGCCCGGCTGCTGGAGGAGCTGGGCGCGACCACCCTCAACCTCCCGATCGACCTGTCCCTGGCCCAGATCGCCGCCATCCGCCAGGCCGTGGCCATCCCCCTGGACGTCTACGTCGAGGGCGCCGACGACTTCGGCGGCGCCGTCCGCTACTACGAGGCCCCCGAGCTGGTCCGGGTCGCCGCCCCCATCCACCTCAAGTTCACCGTCCGCAACGCCCCCGGCCTCTACCCCTCCGGCGAGCACCTGGCCGCCCTGGCCGTGGCGTCGGCCCGCGAGCGCGTCCGCCGGGCGGCCATCGGGATGGCCATGCTCCGGCGCCACTACCCGGGCGCCGTCGCCTCGCCGTGACCGATCGCAAGCCCCCCGGGGTCAGCTTCGGGACCTGGGTCGAACGCCGGATCCGCGAGGCCACCGAGCGCGGCGAGTTCGACAACCTCCCCGGCGCCGGCAAGCCCATCCCCGACCTGGACGAGCCCCACGACGAGCTCTGGTGGGTCAAGCGCAAGCTCCGCCGCGAGCACTTCGCCTACCTGCCCCCCACCATCGCCCTCCGCAAGGAGGCCGAGGCCGCCCTCGAGGCCGCCGCCAACGCCGCCACCGAGGGCGAGGTCCGCCAGCTCGTCGCCGCCATCAACCGCAAGATCGCCGACGGCAACCGCAAGGCCGCCTCCGGCCCCCCGCTGAACCTGACCCCCTTCGACGTGGAACGGGTCGTCCGCCGCTGGCGCGAGCGGCGGGCCCCCTGACCCAGCCGGGAGGGATGACGCTGGACGACGGGCGGATCGTGCTGCGCAACGCCGCCGTGCTCGACCCCGGGGCCGGTTCGCGGGCCGAGGGGCGGACGGTGGTGGTCGAGGGCGGCCGGGTGGCCGAGGTCGAGGCGACCGCGGCCGTCCGGGCCGGGGACGCGACCGTGCTCGACGCCCGCGGCATGACCGTCATGCCGGGACTGATCGACGCCCACGTGCACGTGTTCGCGGCCACCGCCGACCTGGGGGCGCTGGAGGAGTGGTCGCCGTCCTACGCCACCGCGCGGGCGGCCGGGATCCTGCGGGGGATGCTGGACCGCGGGTTCACGACCGTGCGCGACGTGGCCGGGGCCGACTACGGGATCGCGGCCGCGGTCGCCGAGGGGCTGCTGCCCGGGCCCCGGGTCATCTTCGGGGGCAAGGCCCTGTCCCAGACCGGGGGACACGGCGACTCCCGGGGGCCGGGCCGGGTCGTGCTCGACCAGCACCCCTGCTGCCCGACCCTCACCGTGGTCGCCGACGGCGTTCCCGAGGTCCGCCGCGCGGCCCGGGAGCAGCTGCGCCGCGGCGCCCACCACGTGAAGGTGATGCTGTCGGGCGGGGTGGCCTCCCCCACCGACCGGATCGACTCGACCCAGTACTCGATGGAGGAGCTGCGGGCGGTCGTGGAGGAGGCGCGGGCGGCCGGCCGCTACGTCACCGGGCACGCCTACACCGCCGCCGCCGTCAACCGGGGGCTGGAGGCGGGGGTCGGCTGCATCGAGCACGGCAACCTGATGGACGGGTCCTCGGTCGAGCTGTTCCAGCGGACCGGGGCCTTCTACGTGCCCACCCTGGCCACCTATGCCGCCCTGGCCGAGGAGGGACTGGAGCACGGCATGCCCGCCGACCAGCACGCCAAGGTGTTCGAGGTGCTCGACGCCGGCCTGGGGGCGCTGGAGCTGGCCCACCGGGCCGGGCTGCCGATCGCCTACGGCACCGACCTCCTGGGCGGCATGCACCGCCGCCAGCTCACCGAGTTCACCATCCGGTCCGAGGTCCAGCGGCCCGCCGACATCCTCCGGTCGGCGACCACTGTGCCCGCCCGCCTGGTCGGCCTCGAGGGCCGTGCCGGCGTGGTCGCCCCCGGCGCCTTCGCCGACCTCCTGGTGGTCGACGGCAACCCCCTGGAGCGCCTGGAGGTCCTCACCGACCCCGCCCGCCACCTCCGCCTGGTCATGGCGGCCGGCCGGGTCCACCGCAACGACCTGGCCTAGTCGAACAGGGACGGCTGGGCGTCCTGGCCGCGGCCGGAGGCGGACCAGCGGGCGGCGTGGAGGTCGACGGCGGCGCCGGAGGGGGCGAGGGGGGTGCCCTCGGAGCGGAGCAGGGCGAGCTG
>DASUPQ010000852.1 GCA_036280995.1 Actinomycetota bacterium
CCGTCGGGCAGGCCGGCCTCGGCGTACAGCTCGGCGACCCGCAGCGAGACCGACGGGTCCCGCTCGGACGGCTTCAGGATGAAGGCGTTGCCGCAGGCGATCGCGATCGGGTGCATCCACATCGGGACCATGATCGGGAAGTTGAACGGCGTGATCCCGGCCGCGACCCCGATCGGCTGGCGGATCGAGTAGCAGTCGACCTCGGTGGAGACGTTCTCGGAGAAGTCGCCCTTGAGCAGGTGGGGGATGCCGGTGGCGACCTCCACGACCTCCATGCCGCGCTGGATCTCGCCGGCGGCGTCGGGCACGACCTTGCCGTGCTCGGAGGCGATGATGCGGGCCAGCTCGTCCCGGTTGCGCTGGAGCAGCTCCAGGAACCGGAACATCACCCGGGCCCGCTTGACCACCGAGGTGTCGCGCCAGGCCGGGAAGGCGGCCTGGGCGGCCCGGACGGCGGCGTCGACGTCGTCGCCGGTGGCGTAGGCCACCTGGGCGGTCTGCTGGCCGGTGGCCGGGTCGTAGACGGCCCCGGTGCGCTCGGCCGAGGTGGCGACGATCTGGCCGTTGATCCAGTGGTTGATGGTCCGCATGGGCAGTCCTTTCGCCAGGCTGTCGCGCTACAGGTAGTGCCGCTGGTCTCGTTTGCTGGCTTCGTAGTCGGCCCGGGCCCGACGCACGTCCTCGGAGGTGGAGACCTCGGCCACGGCCACGTCCCACCAGGCGCCGCCGACGGTCACGTACTCGAGCGGGTCGGTCTCGACGTGGACGACCACCGGCCCGTCCGCCTCCCGCGCCTCCTTGAGGGCGTCGGCCAGCTCCCCGACCGTGCGCGGGCTGAGCACCCTGGCCCCCAGGCTGGCCGCGTTGGCGGCCAGGTCCACGGGGAGGAGGTCGCCGTCGCCGCCGTCGGCCTGGCGGTAGCGGAACCTGGTCCCGAAGCGGCCGTTGCCCGACGCCTCCGACAGCGACCCGATGGAGGCGTAGCCGTGGTTCTGGACGACGACGACGATGATCTTGATGCCCTCGGCCACGGCCGTGACCAGCTCGCCCGGGTTCATCAGGTAGCCGGCGTCGCCGACCATGGCGAACACCTCGCGGCTCGGGTCGGCCAGCCGGATGCCCATGGCCCCGGGGATCTCGTAGCCCATGCAGGAGTTCCCGTACTCGAGGTGGAACTGCTTGGGGTCCCGGGTCCGCCACAGCTTGTGGAGGTCGGCGGGCATGCTGCCGGCGGCGCAGACGACCACGTCGCGGGGCTCGGCGGCGTCGTTGACGGCCCCGATGACCTCGCCCTGGCTGGGCCGGGGGCCGTGCCCGGCCCGGTAGACGCGCTCGACCTTGTCGTCCCAGTCCCGGTTGTGGGCGGCCGCGGCCTGCCGCCAGGCGTCGTCCACGGCCCAGCCGGTCAGCGCCCCGGCCAGCGCCTCAAGGGCCGTCCGGGCGTCGGCCACCACCGGGGTGGCCGCGTGCTTGAAGGCGTCCACCGGGGCGACGTTGACGTTGACGAAGCGGACCCCGGGGTTGGCGAAGATGCTGTGGGAGGCGGTGGCGAAGTCGGCCCAGCGGGTGCCGACGCCGATCACCACGTCGGCCTCGCGGGCCATGGCGTTGGCCCCGTCGGTCCCGGTGACGCCGATCGCCCCAAGGGCCGACGGGTGGTCATACGGCATCGAGCCCTTGCCGGCATAGGTCTCGGCCACCGGGACGCCGGTCGCCTCGACCAGGGCCCGCAGGGCCTCGGTGGCCTCGGCGTAGATGACCCCGCCCCCGGCCACCAGCAGCGGCCGGCGGGCGCCGCGCAGCACCTCCACGGCGCGGGCCAGGGCGGCCGGCTCGGGCACGGGCCGGGCCACGTGCCAGACGCGGCGGGCGAACAGCTCCTCGGGGTAGTCGAAGGCCTCGGTCTGGACGTCCTGGGGCAGGGCCAGGGTGACGGCGCCGGTCTCGGCCGGGTCGGTCAGGACCCGCATGGCCTCCAGCAGCGACCCGGGGAGCTGGCCGGCCCGGTTGATCCGGTCCCAGAAGCGGGAAACGGGCCGGAAGGCGTCGTTGGCGCTGACGTCCGGGCCGCCGGCCGACTCCTGCTGCTGGAGCACGGGCGGGGCGACCCGGGAGGCGAACAGGTCGCCCGGGAGGAGCAGCACGGGCAGGCGGTTGACGGTGGCCGTGGCCGCCCCGGTGACCATGTTGGTCGCGCCCGGCCCGATCGACGAGGTGCAGGCGAAGGTGGCCAGCCGGTTGCGGTGCTTGGCGTAGCCGGAGGCGATGTGGACCATGCTCTGCTCGTTGCGGGCCATGTGGTAGGGGAGCACGTCGGCGTACTGGCGCAGGGCCTGGCCGACCCCGGCCACGTTGCCGTGCCCGAAGATGCCGAAGCAGCCGGCGAACAGCCGCTGCTCCCGCCCGTCCCGCTCGCTGTACTGGTTGGCCAGGAACTCGACCAGGGCCTGGGCCATGGTCAGCCGGCGCGTGCCGCTCATGCGCTGCCTCCTGCTCCGCCCATGGGCAGGCGGGGGTCGAGCTCCTGGCCGTCCCAGGTCCCGCGGATCCAGGCGTGGGCCGGGTCGTCGCAGAAGCGCCAGGCCCGCTCGTCGGCGGGTCCGGCCATCACGTTCAGGTAGTAGAGGTCGTAGCCGGGGGCGGCCATGGACGGCCCGTGGTAGCCGAAGGGGACCAGGACCACGTCGCCCGAGCGGACCTCGGCGAGCACGTCGATCTGGCGGTCCGGCCCCGAGCTGTAGACCCGCTGGTAGCCGAGGCCGCCGTCGCCGGCGACCTCGAAGTAGTAGATCTCCTCCAGCTCGACCTCGTCGGTGCGCCGCTCGTCGTGCTTGTGGGGCGGGTAGGAGGACCAGTTGCCGCCGGGGGTCAGGACCTCGACCACGATCATCTTGTCGGCCGGGAACGACGCCGGGGTGCAGAAGTTGTTGACCTGCCGGCTGGCCTGGCCGGCCCCCCGCAGCTCCACCGGGACGCCGGAGGCCGGCCCGTAGGCGGGCTCAAGGCGCGAGGTCGCCCGCGCCGAGGGCAGGATGAACCGGGCTCCGCCGGCGCTGGAGACGCGCACCTCGGCGTCCCGGGGGACATAGGCGAAGTCGGTCACGTCGCCGAACACGCCGTCGCGGCCGGCCAGCTCGAACCGGCGCGACTCGCACTCGACCACGCCGCCGCCCTCCATGGGCATGACCAGCAGCTCGTCGGCCCCGGTGGCGAAGGTGTGGGCGGCGCCGGGGGCGAGCTCCAGGACCCGCAGCCCGCAGTAGGCCCAGCCGGCCTGCTCGGGGGTGACGGCCAGCGACCAGGCGCCCTCGGCCGTGGCGCCCCTCGGCAGGTACCACTTGCTCACTGGCCCTCCTGGAGCAGGCCGACCGCGGTGTCGACGGCCGTGGCGACGTCGTCGTCGGGCGGGTACAGCAGCGACCGGCCGATGACCAGGCCCTGCACGGTGGGGAGCTTGAGGGCCTTGCGCCAGCTCTCGAAGGCGGCGTCCTGGGCGCTGGAGACCTCGCCGCCCAGGAGCACGGCCGGCAGGGTGGTGGCGGCCATGACCCGCTCCATCTCCTCGACCACCGGGACCTTGAGCCAGGTGTAGGCGGAGGTGTTGCCGATGCCGGCGGCCACCGTCATGGCCCGGACGGTCGCCTCGACGCCCAGGTCGATCCGGACCCGGCCGTCGACCCGGTGGGAGATGAACGGCTCGACCATGGCCATCAGCCGGTGCGCGGCCAGCTCGCTGACGGCCCGGCCGCAGGCCTCGACCGTGGCCACCGTGGCCGGGTCGTCGGGGTCGATCCGCAGCAGCATCTTGCCGCCCTCGAAGCCGTCCCTGGCCAGGCTGGCCGCGTCGTAGGCGGTGAAGCGGTCGTCGATCTCGAACACGGTCCCGGCCAGGCCGCCGCGGTTCATCGAGCCCACGACCACCTTGCTCTCCAGGGCCCCCAGCAGCAGCAGGTCCTCCAGGATGTCGGGAGTGCCGAGGACGCCGTTGACCCCTGGCCGCGAGAGGGCCAGGCAGAGGCGGTCGAGCAGGTCGACCCGGTCGGCCATGGCCAGGGTCCGCTCGCCGGCCCGCAGGGCGCCGCGCGCCGGGTGGTCGGCCGCGATCATCATCAGCCGGCCGTACTCGTTGAACAGCGACGCCGGGCGGGTCCGGGCGGCGGCGGCCTCGGCGATCGCCTCCGGGCGCCGCGTCCGGGCCTCGAGCACGGTCCGGTAGCGCTCATCCAGCATTGACGGCCTCCTCGAGCAGCGCCTCCACCTCGGCGGCCTCGGGCATGGCGTCGGCGCAGGCCAGCCGGGTCGCGACCAGTGCCCCGGCGGCGTTGCAGAAGCGCATCAGCCGCTCCAGCTCCCAGCCGGCGAGCAGCCCGTGGCAGAGCGCCCCCCCGAACGCGTCGCCGGCGCCGAGGCCGTTGACCACCTTCACCGGCACCGGCGGGACCTCGACCTCGGTCTCCCCGTCCGCGGCCAGTACCCCCTTGGGGCCCTGCTTGACCACCACGACCTCGACCCCGCGGGCGCGCAGGGCCGAGGCGGCGGCCCGCGGCTCGCGCTCGCCCACGGCGGTGTCGCACTCGTCGAGGTTCCCGACCGCGACCGTGACGTGCCCAAGGGC
>DASUPQ010000853.1 GCA_036280995.1 Actinomycetota bacterium
CTCGCCCTTGCCGACCTCCACCGACACGTCGTCGAGAGCGATGACCTCGTTCCCATAGGTCTTGCTGACATGATCGAGCTTGATCACGGTTGCCGACCTTTCGGTGCAGCTCAGGGTTAGCCATCCATCAACTGGCGAGCGACATCGTCCTTGGTACGACATGCCGTCGCAACCGGCTCAGTGGTCGAAGGAGCCCATCCGCCGAGATCAGGACAGGACGAACGACTCAAACGGGATTGACTCATCGGACGGCTGGGGCGACGATCGTGGGCGGCAGCCCGCCGAAAGGGGGCTTCTCTTGGCGGTTTAGGCTGCTCCGTCGGCTCAGCCCACGCTCCCTGCCGTTGGGGATGAGGAGGCACGCCATGCGACGTCGAAGCCGATCCCTTTGCCTCGGGCTACTACTGGTTGTCAGTCTGCTGCTGGCGGCGATGCCGGCTCAGGCCGGCCACGAAACCGACCCGCACACCAAGAACCTCCGGCCAATCGGTCATACCGACGACAACCGGCCAGTGACCAGCTTCTTCGATCCGTTCTTCACTGACGTCGCCTTCTGGGGCAAGTTCGCTGTGCAGGGCATCTGGTTCGGCGGGTTCCGCGTCATCGACATCTCCTCCCCCACCCGGCCCAGAGTGCTTTCGGAGGTGGACTGCGGCGCCTTTCAGGGGGACGTCGGAGTGTGGGGCGACTTGGTCTTCCGCTCGGTCGACGCGCCGGTCGCGGCAACCACTCCCGAGGAGACCTGTGACGCCCCCTTGGCCGAGGCAGGGTTCGAGGGCATCCAGATCTTCCGGGTCGATGACCCCGCCCACGCCAGCGCCGACGACCTCATCACGGCCGTCGGGACCGACTGCGGCTCCCACACCCACACGGTCGTTCCCGACCCCAAGCACCACCGGGTCCTGATCTATGTCGCCAACAGCGGCACCGAGCCGGCCTACGGCCCGGATCCGAACTTCGGCAACCAGTGCAGCGAGACCCACGGCAAGTTCCAGATCATCGAGGTCCCGCTAAAGGCGCCTGAGCGGGCCCGCGTGATCCGCGACGTGACCCTGGGCCCGGCCGGCGGCCCACCGGTAGCCAACTCCTGCCACGACATCGGGGTGCTGATGAACGGTCACCGGCGCCTGGCCGTCTGCGCCGGCGAGGTGGCCACGGTCCACGACATCACCAACCCCGCGCGGCCCAGGTTCGTCACCAGCTTCACCACCCAAGGCGTGACCAGCTGGCATTCGGCAGCGCTCAGCTGGGATGGCCGGGTCACCGTCATGGGCTGGGAGCCTGGCGGCGGCGTGGCGCCCGAATGCGAAGCTTCCGACCCGGACCTCAACAAGAGCGTGTTCTTCTTCGATACCTTCAGCGGGGAACTGCTCGGCACCTGGGTGCTGCCCCGACCCCAATCGGCAGTGGAGAACTGCACCATCCACAACTACAACGTCGTCCCCACCGGCAAGCGGGACGTGCTGGTGATGGGCAACTACCAGGCCGGCACCTGGGTGGTCGACTTCACCAATCCTCGCCATGCCCGCACGGTGGCCTGGTCCGATCCGCCACCGCTGGACCCCGCCAACCTCACCCTCGGCGGCGCATGGGGGAGCTACTGGTACAACGGCTCCATCTACGAGACCAACATCACCGAAGGCCTCAACATCTTCCGCCTCCGGAGCCGCGTGACCGCCGGCGCCAGGCGACTCCCCTTCCTCAATCCGCAGTCCCAGGTCGGACGAGTCAAGGTGGACTAGTAGGTATCGGTCAACGACCGGTATCGGCGGGTGGCGGACCCGCCGGCAGTCCGCATGGGATGCGCAACCCGCCGATACCGGCTAGGCTCGCGCGATGCGAGTGTCACGACTGATCATCGTCGGGCTCTCGGGCCTGGTTGCCATGCACATCTTCATGCTGGCGGGCCATGGCCACGGGCATGACCCCTTCGCCGGTATGCGAGGCGTTGCCGCTCATTCCTCGACGGCGACACCCCCGTCACTCACGACGGCGACCGACGGGGACAAGGACGGCGCCGGCATGCATCTGGAGATGACGGTCGCCTGCCTCGCCGTGGTGGCCGGGCTGCTCCTCTTGCAACCGAAGCAGCGCCGCCAGACCGCTCCCAGCCTCGTCGACGAGCGCGGTCCCATCCGGTATCCGGCCCGGGCCGACCCGGGCCGACCCCGCATGCGATCACTTGAGGAGCTCTGCATCTCGCTGACGTGAGCGGGCAGCCGGACCAAGCTGCCCGCAACTCGCATCGCGAGATCACAGGGAGCACCCCATGCGACGGATCTTGCTCGTGCTGGCCGCTGCCTTCCTGCTGGCCGCCTGCAACCAGGGCGGAGGGGACCAGGGACAGGGCACCGGGCCGGCCGAGGCGGCGCCAAGCGACGCCGACGTCAGCTTCACTCAGAACATGATCCCCCACCACCAGCAGGCCATCGAGATGGCCAAGCTGGTGGACACTCACACCGACCGGCCCGAGCTCCGCCAGCTCGCCGACAGCATCGTGAGCAGCCAGAGTCAGGAGATCACCCAGATGGAAGGCTGGCTGCGCAGCTGGGGCAAGCCTACGACACCATCCGCAGGTCACGGCGGCCACGGCGACACCGAGATGCCAGGCATGATGAGCGAGGCCGAGATGCGCCAGCTCATGGAGTCCACCGGCACCGACTTCGACCTGGCGTTCGTCGAGATGATGGCCGCACACCGCCGGGGCGCCATCGACATGGCCAACACCGAGCTCTTGGACGGCTCGCTGCCCGAGGTCACACGACTCGCCCAGCAGATCGTCGACACCCAACAGAACGAGATCGACCAGCTCCTGGAGTGGAAGACGGAGTGGTCGGCCGCCGGTATCGGGTAACCGACGTGGGAGGAGGGCGCCCACCCCCCGGCGTCCTCCTCCCCGCCACACCAGGTAGGCTCTTGCCCAGACTGGCGCAGCGAGGGCACGAGGAGATCGATGACCAGGCGGTCGATGGGTGAGCTGGAACGCGCAGTCATGGACGTCCTTTGGGATCAGGGCGGCTGGCTCACGCCCGGTGAGGTACATCAGCGCCTACAAGACCCGCCCGCGTATACCACCGTCATGACCATTCTGGTACGCCTCTGCGACAAGGGCCGGGTCGAGCGTCACCGTGACGGGCGGGCCTACGCCTACCACCCGGTAATCACCCGCGAGCAGTACGTGGCGGCTCGCATGGAGGACCTGTTGGCCGATAGCCGGGACCGGTCGGCGGTGTTCAGCCACTTCCTGGCCGGCATGGACCCGGCCGACCGTGCCCAGCTCCGCCGGCTCCTCAACCGCTACCGCGCACCATGACGCTGCTGCTCCTGCTCAGCGGGTTGGGTCTGCTCGGCCTGCCGGCCTGCGCACGTCCGCTGGGACGCCGGCTCCCGCCGGCCGAGTGGACCAGAGTCTGCGCCGGGCTGCTCGCGGCCGGGGCCATCGTCGTCGAAGCAAGCCTGGCCCTCCAGGCCGCTCCAACCATGCTCCGGACCGTGGGTCTGGAGGACATCGCCGACATGTG
>DASUPQ010000854.1 GCA_036280995.1 Actinomycetota bacterium
CGCATGGCCCTGCTCCGCGACCTGGAGCGCAAGTACGGGGACGACGAGGCGGCCGTGCTCGCCTTCGCCGCCGAGGCGGCCGACCGGCTGGCCGAGCTGGAGGGCGGGACGCTGCGCTCGGAGGCCCTGGAGGCCGAGGCCGCCCAGCTCCGGCGCGAGCTGGCCGCGACCGGGGCCGCCCTCACCGCGGCCCGGCAGGAGGCGGCCGCCCGCCTCGGCCAGGCCCTCCTGGTCGAGCTGGCCGACCTGGCCATGCCCAGCGCCCGGGTGGTGGTCGCGGTCGAGCAGGACCCCGACGACGCCGGCCTGGAGGTCGGCGACCGCCGCCTGGCCGCCACCGAGGACGGCCTCGACCGGGTCGACCTGCGCCTGGCCGCCCACCCGGGGGCGCCCCTGCGCCCGCTCGGCCGGGCCGCCTCCGGAGGCGAGCTGTCCCGGGTGATGCTGGCCCTGCGGGTCGTGCTCGCCGGGATCGACCGCACCCCGACCCTGGTCTTCGACGAGGTCGACGCCGGGGTGGGGGGCCGCACCGCCGCCGCCGTGGGCCGCCGCCTGGCCCAGCTCGCCCGCCGCCACCAGGTGCTGGTCGTCACCCACCTGCCCCAGATCGCGGCCCACGCCGACCGCCACTTCACCGTCGAGAAGACCTCCTCGGACGGTACCACCAGCACCGACGTCCGCCTGCTGGACGACGCCGGCCGGGTCGGGGAGCTGTCGCGGATGCTGGCCGGCATGGAGGGCTCGGGCCTCGCCCAGGCCCACGCCGAGGAGCTGCTGGCGGCGGCCACCGCGGACAAGAACGGCGGTGAGGCGCCGTGAAGCTCCGCCCGCCCTGGCCCCGGCGCGAGCCGCCCGCCGCTACCACCGAGCCGACCGGGCTGTGCGGCCCGGCCCGGCTCGACCGGCGCACCAAGAACCTGGTCAAGCGGCTGAAGCCGGGCGACGTGGCCGTGATCGACCATGTCGACATCGACCGGGTGGCGGCCGAGACCCTGGTCGAGCGGGCTCCGGTGGTGGTCGTCAACGCCGCCCAGAGCATCACCGGCCGCTACCCGAACGCCGGCCCGGCCGTCCTCGTCGAGGCCGGCATCCCGCTGCTGGACGCGGCCGGCCAGGCCATCTTCGGCGTCCAGGAGGGGGCGCTGCTCGAGGTCGACTCCGACGGGGTGGTCCGCCTGGACGGCGCCGAGGTGGCCAGGGGCGAGTGGCTCCACCCCGAGGACGTCCGCAAGCGGATGGACGCGGCCAAGGACAACCTGGCCAGCGCCCTCGAGGACTTCACCCTCAACACCCTCTCCTACGTGCGCCGCGACCGCGACCTGCTGCTGGAGGGGCTGGATGTCCCGGCCCTCAAGACCCGCCTGCGGGACCGGCACGTGCTGGTGGTGGTGCGCGGCCACGACTACAAGAAGGACCTGTCGACCCTGCGCGGCTACATCCAGGAGTTCCGCCCGGCCCTCATCGGGGTCGACGGCGGCGCCGACGCCCTGCTCGAGGTCGGCCTCAAGCCGGACCTGATCCTGGGCGACATGGACTCGGTCACCAACGAGGCCCTCACCTCGGGGGCCGAGATCGTCGTCCACGCCTACCCCGACGGCCGCGCCCCCGGCAAGGAGCGGGTCGAGGCCCTGGGGCTGGAGCCGCTGGTCCTGCCCGGGGCCGGGACCAGCGAGGACATGGCCATGCTGCTCGCCTATGAGTCCGGCTGCGACCTGATCGTGGCCGTTGGCAGCCACGCCAGCATGGTCGAGTTCCTCGACAAGGGACGCCCGGGCATGGCCTCGACGTTCCTGACCAGGCTCAAGGTCGGGCCCAAGCTGGTGGACGCCAAGGGCGTGAACCGCCTGTACCGGCAGGGCGTCCGCCGCAGCGACCTGCTGTTCCTGGTGGCGGCCGCCCTGGCCGCGATGCTGGTGATCTCGCTCGTGTCGGAGCCGGTCCGGCTGGTCTGGAGCGACCTGATCGAGCTGCTCCAGGTGTTCTTCAACCGGGTCCGTTCGTTGTTCGTCTGACTGGCGCGGGGACGAGCGTTCCCGTGCGGAGGTGTGCCCGACGTGATCAGCCTGCGCTACCACATCGTGTCGCTGGTGGCCGTGTTCCTCGCCCTGGCCCTCGGCATCGTGGTCGGCAGCACCGTGCTGCAGGAGGGGACCGTCTCGGTCCTGCGCGCCACCAGCGACCAGGTCCGGGAGCAGAGCGAGCGGAACAGCCGCGAGAACGTCGCCTTGAAGCAGGAGAACTCCCGCCTGCAGAGCTTCGGCGCCACCGTCCTGCCCGACCTGGTGCGGGGCCGGCTCGACGGCCGGTCGGTGGTGCTGGTCGACACCGACAAGGTCGACAGCGGCCTGCGCGACGGCGTGCGCAAGGTCCTGGAGGACGCCGGGGCAGAGGTCGACGGCCAGATCACCTTCGCCGACGAGCGGCTCGCCCTTGGCGCCGACGCCGACCGGACGGCCGCCGGGCGGCTCCTGGGCGTCGACGCCGGCGACCCCCAGGTCCTCCGCGGCCAGCTGGTCAAGCGGCTGGCCGAGCGGCTGGCCAACCCGGCGGCCATCCCCCAGGACGACAGGCAGCGGGCCTCCGACATGCTCACCGGTCTCCAGGACGCCGACTTCCTGGCCGACCTGCGGCTCAGCCGGCCGCTGGCCGCCGGCAGCGACCCGTTCCCGCGCCAGGGCTCGATCTTCGTGCTCCTCGGCCCGGCGGCCACCGCCACCACCGCCGTGGCCCCCGACGCCTTCCTCGTCCCCCTGGCCGACCAGGTCTCGGGACTCGCCGGCGGGGCCGTGGCCGGGGGTGAGGCGGCCGACGTCCCCCGGGAGACCTCCTGGATCCTCGCCCTGCGCGACAACCGGGCGGTGAGCCGCCGGGTGTCCGGGATCGACTCGGTCGACAAGGTCTACGGCCAGCTCGCCCTGGTCGAGGCCCTCGAGGACCGCCTCCAGCAGGAGGCCGCCGGCCAGTACGGCGTCAAGGACGGCGCCTCCGGGCTCCTCCCCGAGCGGACCGAGGGATCGTGAGCGCGGAAGGGACCGTGGGCGCGGAAGGGACCGTGCTCGCCCTGGTGCCGGCCAGGGACGAGGCCGAGCGGGTCGGGGCGACGGTCCAGGCGCTGCGGGCGCTGCCCGGGGTGGCCGAGGTGCTGGTGGTCAGCGACGGGTCGACCGACGCCACCGCCGCCAAGGCCCTGGAGGCCGGGGCCCACTGCCTGGCCCTGCCCCGCAACCTGGGCAAGGGCGGCGCCCTCAACGCCGGGCTGGCCGCCCTCATGGGCCGGGTCGCCGAGCGGCTCAGCCCCGAGCCGGCGGTGCTGCTGCTGGCCGACGCCGACCTGGCCGACACGGCCGGGCGGCTCGGCCGCCTGCTCGACCCGGTCCTGGCCGGCGAGGCCGACCTGGCCATCGCCGACCTCCCCGCCCAGCAGGGCGCCGGCGGCTTCGGCGTCGCCATGGGCCTGGCCCGCCGCGGCATGGCCCGGGCGACCGGCCGCCGCATGGCCGAGCCCCTGTCCGGCCAGCGCGCGGTCCGCTGGGAGGCCCTCCCGGCCGTGCTGCCGTTCGCCCCCGGGTTCGGGGTCGAGGTCGCCATGACCATGGACGCCCTCCGCGCCGGCCTCCGCGTGGTCGAGGTCGAGGTCGACCTCCACCACAACGCCACCGGCAAGGACCTCGCCGGCCTCCTCCACCGTGCCCGCCAAGCCCGCGCCATCGCCCGCGAGCTCACCCGCCGCCGATCCTGGCGCCCCACCCCCAACGGCCACCCCGCCTCCCCTGCCGAGCCCCCCGCTGCCAGTGGGAGCCCCGGGGCAGGCGCCCACAGCGCTGAGACCCCCGCCGATGGCGGGAGCCCCGATCGGGAGGGTCGCCAAGGTGCCCGGGGAGGTGGCGGCGGGTTTCCCCAGCCCCCCCAGCCCCCCCAGCCCCCCCAGGACGGTGGCTGATGCGGGCGCTGCCGGTGGCGTTGTGCGGGATGGTGGTGGGGTGGGGGATCGGGTTCTGGGCGGCGCCGCAGGTGCTGGCCGGGCTGGCCCGGTCCAGCCTGGCGCGGGTGAACTACCGCAAGCGGGAGGTGGTGGCCGGGCTCGGGCTGCTGCTGCCGCTGGGGCTGCTGGTGTGGGCGGCGCCGCTGGCCGTGGCCGCGCGGGTGGACCCGCTGCGGGCGGGGCGGGCCGGGATCCTGGCCCCGTCGGCGCTGGCCGTGGTCGTGGCCGGGCTCGCGTTCGTGGTCCTGGGGCTGGTCGACGACCTGGTCGAGGACCCGGCGGGCAGCCGCGGCTTCCGGGGCCATCTGCGGGCGCTGGCCTCGGGGCGGCTCACCGGCGGGGGGATCAAGCTGTTCGGCGGCGCCCTCGCCGGGCTGCTGGTGGCCAGCCTGGCCAAGCCCGGCGACCGGCCGGCGTGGGCGATCCTGCTCGGCGGGCTGGTGGTGGCCTCGGCCGCCAACACCGCCAACCTGCTCGACCTGCGACCCGGCCGCTGCGCCAAGGTGTTCCTGCCGCTGTGGGTCGCCGGCTGCCTGCTCGACCCCGGCGGCGGGGCCTGGTCGGCCGGGCTGGCCGGGGCCGCCCTGGCCGCCCTCCCCTTCGACCTGCGCGAGGAGGGCATGCTCGGCGACGCCGGGGCCAACGCCCTCGGCGCCGTGGTCGGCACGCTGCTCCTGGCCGGCCCGATGTGGCTGCTGTGGGGGGCCGCGGCCGCCCTGGTCGCCCTCCAGCTCGCCTCCGAGCGGGTCTCGTTCACCCGCGTGATCGAGGGCAACCGGGTGCTCCGGGCCGCCGACCGGCTCGGCCGGCGCGGCCCCTGACGCCCGTACCCGGACCTCCGCGCAGGCTTGGGGCGGCCTGCACGGAGCCCTCCTGCATTCGTGCTACGCTGGCATCCCGGGAGGGCCCGCAGACGGCCGGGTGGCCAGGGGAGCACACCCGGTCCCCCCGATGGGCCCAAAGGGGGTCAAGCACCTTGGCGAAGCACATCTTTGTGACGGGCGGGGTCGCCTCGTCGCTCGGCAAGGGTCTCACCGCAGCCTCGCTCGGACGCCTGATGAAGGCGCGCGGGCTGCGGGTCACCATGCAGAAGCTGGATCCGTACATCAACGTCGACCCGGGCACCATGAACCCGTTCCAGCACGGCGAGGTGTTCGTCACCGACGACGGCTGCGAGACCGACCTCGACCTGGGCCATTACGAGCGCTTCATCGACGAGAGCCTCTACCGAGACTCCAACGTCACCACCGGGGCCGTCTACTCGACGGTGATCGCGGCCGAGCGCCGCGGCGAGTACCTGGGCGACACCGTCCAGGTCATCCCCCACATCACCAACGAGATCAAGGCCCGCATCGTGCGCGTGGCCGAGGACGCCGACGTGGTCATCACCGAGGTCGGCGGCACCGTCGGCGACATCGAGTCGCTGCCGTTCCTGGAGGCGATCCGCCAGCTGCGCCACGACATCGGCCGCGAGCACGTGGTCTTCGTCCACGTCTCCCTGGTCCCCTACATCGGCCCCTCGGGCGAGCTGAAGACCAAGCCGACCCAGCACTCGGTCCGGGAGCTGCGCTCGCTCGGCATCCAGCCCGACGCGATCGTGTGCCGCACCGACCGGCCCATCACCGACGCCCTCAAGCGCAAGATCTCGCTGCTGTCCGACGTCGACGTCGAGGCCGTGGTGTCCGCCCCCGACGCCGACTCGATCTACGAGATCCCGCTCGTCCTGCACGCCGAGGGCCTCGACGACTACCTGGTCCGCCACCTGCGCCTGGAGGAGAAGGCGGGCCGGCCCGACCTGACCGAGTGGCGGGCCCTGGTCGACCGCATCCGCAGCCCCCGCCGCAAGGTCCGCATCGCCCTGGTCGGCAAGTACATCAACCTGCCCGACGCCTACCTCTCGGTGACCCAGGCCCTCCAGCATGCCGGGTTTCACCATAAGGTGGAGGTTGAGGTGGTCTGGTGCGCCTCCGACGAGCTGGAGGACCCCCAGGCCCGCAAGGTGCTGGAGACGGTCGACGGGGTGCTGGTGCCCGGCGGCTTCGGGATCCGGGGGGTCGAGGGCAAGGTCGAGGCGATCCGCTTCGCCCGCGAGGGCCGCGTGCCCTACCTCGGCATCTGCCTGGGCCTGCAGACCGCGGTGATCGAGATCGCCCGCAACCTGGCCGGCCTGGAGGGGGCCAACTCGAGCGAGTTCGAGGCCGACACCCCCTACCCGGTGATCGACCTGCTGCCCGACCAGCGCCGCGTCGCCGACAAGGGCGGCACCATGCGCCTCGGGCTCGACCCGTGCCGGCTGCTCAAGGGCTCGCGGGCCGAGCGGGCCTACGGCGACGGGCTGGTGTTCGAGCGGCACCGCCACCGCTACGAGGTCAACAACCGCTTCCGGCGCCGGCTGGAGGACGCCGGGCTGGTCTTCTCCGGCACCTCGCCCGACGGCCGCCTGGTCGAGCTGATCGAGCTGCCCGACCACCCGTGGTTCGTGGCCGGCCAGTTCCACCCCGAGTTCCGCTCCCGCCCGACCCGGCCCCACCCCCTGTTCCGGGACTTCGTGGGCGCCGCCACCGCGTTCGCCGACGACCGCGACCGTTCGGCCGCCGCTCCGACCGGGGCCAGTCCGGCCGAGGTCGAGGCCGCCTACCCGGAGCCGGTCACTTCCCGATCGCGGCCGGCCCCGGCCCCGGCTCCGACCGCAGCCCCGGCCCCGGGTGCCCACGCCGACGGCGTGCCGGCCCACCGCAACGGCGAGTCGAGCCCGGCCCAGGTCCCGGGGGCGGGCGCCCCCCGGCCGGACGCCGCGGCCCGGCTGGACGCCGTCCGGCCGGACACCCCATTGCCGCCGGACGACGCGCCCGCCGTCCCGCGGGTCCCGATCGTCGACGCCAACCCGCGCCCCGACCCCGCCGACCCGCCGGCAACGGTCGACCTGCGCAGCGACGGCCTGGCCGACCCGGTCCGCCACGACGACGACCCGCCGGTCCCGGCCGGCCCCGTCGCCGCCGGCGAGCCCGGGCGCCCCTGAGAAGCGAGTGACCTCCCCGCCGTTCCGCGTCGTCGGCCGCCGCCGGCCGTTCGAGGGCAAGGTGTTCACGGTCCGGACCGACCGGATCGCCGACGAGGACGGCCGCACCGGCGAGCGCGAGGTGGTCGAGCACAACGGGGCCGTGGCCGCCCTGGTGGTCGACGACGACGGCCAGGTGCTGCTGGTCGACCAGTGGCGCCACGCCGTCGGGGCCAGGGTGCTGGAGGTCGCCGCCGGCAAGTACGACGTCCGCGGCGAGACGGTCGAGGAGACCCTCCGCCGCGAGCTCGCCGAGGAGCTGGGGGTCGAAGGCGGCACCCTGACCTGGCTGGCCAGCCTCTGGACGACCCCCGGGTGGAGCGACGAGATGCTGGACCTGTACCTGGCCGAGGGCGTCACCCCGATCGAGGGCGAGCGGTTCGCGGCCGACTGGGAGGAGCAGGGCATCGAGGTGGTGCGGCTGCCGTTCGAGGACGCGCTGCGGCGGGCCGCCGGCCCGCCCGGGGACGCCAAGACCCTGGTCGCCCTCGGCCTCTACGGGCTCAGGCGGAGCGGGACCTGGACGCCCGACCAGGCGGACCGGCCCCCGCCGGACGCCCCGGCCCGCCGGGCGGCCCGCCGGCCTGACTGACCCGGCGCTTCCCGTCTCGTAGACTTGGCGTGCCCGGGCCCGACGGTGGGCTTGGGACGCCGGTCGAGGATGCCCGGCGCGCATGCGCCGGGCGCGGTGGAGGTCCAGCGTATGTGAAGGCGACGCCGATCCTCGACCGGCGTCCCATCGAGCGGAAAGGGCGGCGACCATGGACGTTGGCATCCCGCGGGAGCTCAAGGACCACGAGTACCGGGTCGCGATCACGCCGGTGGGCGTCCGTGAGCTGGCCGACGCCGGCCACCGGGTGCTGGTCGAGCAGGGTGCCGGGCTGGGCAGCTCCATCACCGACCGCGAGTTCGAGAAGTCCGGGGCGACCGTGCTCGAGACCGCCGACGAGGTCTGGGCCGAGGCCGACCTCATCCTCAAGGTGAAGGAGCCGGTGCCCGAGGAGTTCCCCCGGCTGCGCAAGGACCAGGTGCTGTTCACCTACCTCCACCTGGCCGCCAGCCGCGAGGTCACCGAGGCGCTGCTGAAGAGCGGAACCACCGCCGTCGCCTACGAGACGGTCGAGCTGGCCGACGGCCGGCTGCCCCTGCTCGCCCCCATGAGCGAGGTCGCGGGCCGCATGGCCCCCCAGGTCGGCGCCCACCTGCTGGAGCGCGAGTCCGGCGGCCGCGGGGTGCTGATGGGCGGGGTGTCGGGCGTGGCCGCGGCCAAGGTGCTGGTCCTGGGCGGCGGCATGGCCGGCCAGAACGCCGCCTGGATCGCCCAGGGCATGGAGGCCGAGGTCACCCTGCTCGACAAGAACGTCGACAAGCTCCGCTACGTCGACCAGATCCACAAGGGCCGCATCGTCACCCTGATGTCGAACCGGCAGACGATCGAGGACCTGGCCCTCAACGCCGACCTGATCATCGGCTCGGTCCTGATCCCGGGGGCCAAGGCGCCCCGGCTGATCACCACCGAGCACGTCCGGGCGATGAAGCGGGGCGCGGTCCTGGTCGACATCTCGATCGACCAGGGCGGCTGCTTCGAGACCTCGCACGTGACCACCCACTCGGACCCGACCTACGTGGTCGACGGGGTGGTCCACTACTGCGTGGGCAACATGCCGGGGGCGGTGCCGCACACCTCGACCTACGCGCTCACCAACGTCACCCTGCCCTACGCGGCCCAGATCGCCTCGGCCGGTCTCGAGGAGGCCGTCAAGGACGACCCGCCGCTGGCCAAGGGCATCAACGTCTACCGCGGCGAGCTCACCTACGAGCAGGTCGCCGAGGCCCATGCCCTCGACTGGCGCCCCCTGGCCGAGGTCGTCCCCGGCCTGGCCGACGCCGCCGGCTAGCCGCCGATGTCCACCTCCGCGCCGCCAGCCGGTGTGCCCACCGCGCCGGTGGGGCCGGCGGCCGCGGCGGCGGTGCGCCGCTACCTCGACTACCTGGCCGTGGAGCGGGGCCTGGCCTCCAACACCCTCAGCGCCTACCGCCGGGACCTGCACCGCTACGCCGGCTGGCTGGCCGCCGCCGGGATCGACGACCCGGCCCGGGCCGGCGAGCCCGACCTGGTCGCCTTCCTGGGCGCGCTGCGGGCCGGCAGCACCCCGGTCGGGACCCGCTACCGGGCCTCCAGCGTCGCCCGCAGCCTGGCCGCGGTGCGCGGGTTCCACCGCTTCCTGGTCCGCGAGCGGCTGGCCGGCGCCGACCCCTCCCGCGACCTCGGCACCCCCAAGGTCCCGGCCAGCCTGCCCAAGGCCCTGTCGGTGGAGCAGGTCGAGGCGCTGCTGGGCGCGATCGCCGGCCACGACCAGCTGGCCCTGCGCGACCGGGCCCTGCTCGAGACCCTGTACGCGGCCGGGCTGCGGGTCAGCGAGGCCACCGCGCTCGACGTCGACGACCTGGACCTGGAGGACGGGACGGTGCGGGCCTTCGGCAAGGGGGCCAAGGAGCGCCTGGTCCCGGTCGGCCGCTCGGCCCGCCGGGCCCTTGAGGGCTACCTGGTCCGGGGCCGCCCGCTGCTGGCCGGGCCGCGCTCGGGGCCCGCCCTGTTCCTGAACGCCCAGGGCAGCCGCCTGACCCGCCAGGGCTGCTGGAAGATCCTGCGCCGCCACGCCCGGCACGCCGGACTGGAGGCGCAGGTGTCCCCGCACGTGCTGCGTCACTCGTTCGCCACCCACCTGCTGGCCGGCGGGGCCGACATCCGCAGCGTCCAGGAGCTGCTCGGCCACGCCAGCCTGGCCACCACCCAGGTCTACACGCGGGTCACCCAGGACCGCCTGCGCGAGGTCTACCTGCGCGCCCACCCTCGAGCCCGCCACGCGACCCCCAGCGAATGAACCAGACATCTCCGACAAGCACCCCTGGCACTGGCCCGACGATCCTGTAGCCTCAAACTCCTGCTCTCGAAGGCCGACCGTCGTGCCGTCTCCGGACGCGGCGGGCAGATGCGCGACGGAGGACCGGGATGGACCAGCAGACCGTTGAGCGGCTGCGGGAACGGCTCGAGACCGAGCGCGGCGAAGTTCGTCGTCAGCTCGACGACCTCGGGGCCCGCCGCGACGCCGAGGGCATCGAGGACCCGGAGCTCGACGAGGGCTTCGCCGACGCCGGCCAGGCCGCCGCCGAGCGCGCCAACCTCCTCACCCTCGTCCGCAGCCTGCGCGACACCCTCCGCGATGTCGAGCAGGCCCTCCAACGCATGGAGGCCGGCACCTACGGCATCTGCGAGCGCTGCGGCCAGCCCATCGCCGACGAACGGCTGGAGGCCCTGCCCGCCGCGCGCCTCTGCATGACCTGCAAGCGCCAGCGGGGAGCGCGGTGAGGGCGGTCCTGATCGTCTGCGACTCGCTCGGGGTGGGGGAGGCGCCCGACGCCGGCGACTACGGGGACGCCGGCGCCGACACCGCCGGCCACGCCGCCGCCGCGGTCGGGGGGCTGGAGCTGCCGACGCTCGGGTCCTGGGGGTTCGGGCGGCTGACCAGGATCGCCGGGGTCGACCCGGTTGACCCGGCCGCCGCCGTGGTCGGCCGCATGGCCGAGCGGTCCGCCGGCAAGGACACCACCACCGGCCACTGGGAGATGATGGGGGTGGTCCTCGAGCAGCCCTTCCCGACCTACCCCGACGGCTTCCCGGCCGAGGTGATCGACGCCTTCGCCGAGGCCATCGGCCGCGGCGTGCTCGGCAACAAGCCCGCCTCCGGCACCGAGATCATCGAGGAGCTGGGCTCCGAGCACCTGGAGACCGGCAAGCCGATCGTCTACACCTCGGCCGACTCGGTGTTCCAGATCGCCACCCACAAGCGGGTCGTCCCCCTGGAGCAGCTGTACGCCTGGTGCGAGCAGGCCCGGGGCCTGCTCAAGGGGGAGCACGCCGTCGGCCGGGTGATCGCCCGCCCCTTCGACGGCGACCCCGGGTCGTTCACCCGCACCAAGGAGCGCCGCGACTACGCCCTCCCGCCCGCCGGCCCGACCGTGCTCGAGGCGCTGGAGCGGGCCGGCGTCAACACCCTCGGGGTGGGCAAGATCGAGGACATCTTCTCCGGCCGCGGCCTGGCCGGCTCCGACCACACCGGCGACAACGAGACCTCGCTCGACGCCACCGTCCGCTTCCTGCGCGAGGCCGAGGAGCCCGCGTTCGTCTTCACCAACCTGGTCGACTTCGACATGGTCTACGGCCACCGCCGCGACGCCGAGGGCTACGCCCGCTGCCTGGAGCGCCTCGACGCCCGCCTCCCCGAGGTCGTGGCCGAGCTGGGCGAGGACGACTGGCTGTTCCTGACCGCCGACCACGGCTGCGACCCGACCGCCCCCGGGACCGACCACACCCGCGAGTTCACCCCGATGGTCGCCTTCAGCCCCGGCGGTACCGCCGGCCACCGCCTCGCCGACCGCGACACCTTCGCCGACCTCGGCGCCACCATCGCCGAGCTGTTCGCCGTCCCCTTCGACGGCCCCGGGCGCTCGTTCGCCGGCGACCTCCGCTGATCCCGGCCGTGCCCGCCCCGGCGCCGTTGGCGTAGGCCCGCGCCCGCCTC
>DASUPQ010000855.1 GCA_036280995.1 Actinomycetota bacterium
CCACCGGGCGGTCGCTGCCGTGCATGAGGCGGCCCGGGGGGCGCCGAGCTGCTGGTGTTCCCGGAGGGCTACCCAGAGGCCGATGCGCGTGAGGGAGAACCACGACCCGGCCGGCCCACACGGACCTGGAGATCGAGGCGCTGGTCTCCACCACCTCCCTCGGCGAGCGCTCCCCGAAGCTGACCGTTGAGCAGCGGGCCATCGCCGCCCTGTGCCGCGACATCCTCTCCATCGCCGAGATCTCGGCCCGCCTCGACCTGCCCCTGGGGGTGACCCGGGTGCTGGTCGGCGACATGGCCGACGGCGGCCTGGTCATGGTCCACCGCCCGACCCAGACCGGCGACCGCCCCGACCTGGCCCTCCTGGAACGGGTGCTCTACGGCCTGCGGGCCATCTGAACCAGCCGTCTCAAGGTCATCCTCGACCAGTTCGGGCAGGGTGGCGAGAGCCAGTGGGAGGTCGTCCTCGCCGCCGGCGTCATCGCCACCGTGCCCATGCTGGTCATCTTCTTCCTCGGCCAGCGCTACTTCGTGGAGGGGATCGCCACCACCGGCCGCAAGGGGTGACGACCCCGGCCGGCTACCAGAACGACAGGTCGTTGCCGGTGAGCTGGTTGACCAGGAAGTTGAGGAAGAAGAAGCCGAAGTAGACGATCACCAGACCGAGGATGAGGTAGGACCACCAGCGGCCCTTGGCCGGCCCGGGCAGCCTGGCGATCAGGTACATCAGCGCGAACGGCATGATCAGCGCGGCCAGGTTGGACATGTTCGCCGACCACTGGACGAGCTCGGTGGGCAGCGCCTGGAAGATGATCAGCGAGATGACGATCGCCAGCAGGACCATGAAGGGGTAGTAGAAGCGGCGCGGGTCGCCGCGGATGATCCGTCGGAACCCTTCGCTGGACCCGTAGAGCGCGTCGACCATGTTGCGGACCAGCATCTCGAAGACCACCAGCTGGGTGGAGAACAGGATCAGGAACCCGACCAGCAGGGCCCACCAGTACCAGATCCGCGGCTCGCCCATCTGCTCGAGCTGGGCGGCCACATAGGTCGGCATCGAGGCCCGGGTCGGCTCGGTGCCGGTCTGCTCCAGGATGTGACTGACGATGATGCCGGGCATGAGGATGCCGATCAGCGCCCCTGGGACGAACACGACCCACATCTCGATGACGAGGAACCGCCACCAGCGGCGCCACCGGGCCGCGTTCTCGGGCGTGTCCCGGAAGGTCGCCCCCACCGGCTCGACATGGTGCTCCTCGCGGGAGAGCAGGGCGGGGATGTAGCCGGCCCTGGCACCCATGCCGTAACCCTTGTCGCGGTAGTAGTTCATGAACACGTAGTTGAGGCCCGACGCCATGGCCGCGAACCCGGCCACGGCGCCAAGGTCGGTGGCGTCGACCCCTTCGGGTGGCAGCGCCGGGCGGAACATGCCGACGATCCCCTCGCCCCACTGCGAGAGCGGCACCAGCACGATGGCCGCGAGGATCAGCGTGACCAGGATGAACACGACCAGCACCCAGTTGGTCAGCTCCATCGTCCGCGAGATCTTGCGGCCGAACAGGGTGATGACGAAGACCACGGCCATCAGCGCCACGGCCAGCCAGCGCGACGCCGTCCGGTCCTCGGGGCCCGGGATGTCACCGGTGATGAAGGTGTACAGGGCGTCGCCGGCGCCGGCGGCCCAGCCGCCGGTGATGAAGGCGAGGTAGAACAGGAGGATGGCCAGGGTGGTCCAGACCAGGAAGCCCGGTGGGACCCGCCCGAAGCCGATCGACGGCACCTCGCCGGTGGCGACCACGTAGCGGCCGATCTCCATGTTGTAGAAGGCCTGGAGCAGGATCGAGATCAGGGCGACGAACCCGATCCCCGTCCAACCGCCCTGGCCGATGGCCAGGGGGGCGAGCAGCCACTCGCCGCTCCCGATCGACAGGCCGAGGGCGATCAGGCTGGGCCCGATGACCAGGGTGACGATCTCCTTCGTCCCGATCCGCCGCGCCTTGAAGACCTCCTCGGGCTCGGGGAGGTCGTCCACGCCCAGCGGCGGCCGACTCACCCCCAGGGGCCAGGTCTCCGTGGGCGGCGCCTGCGGCGCCCCGCCTCCAGCGGTCGACGCTTCCATGGGTGGCTCCCTTCTCGTCGGGATGCCTGCACGCCGGGCGTCAGCACCTCGGCGTTGCCCGGGATATCACACCAAAGCCGGGCATCTGGCAAGACCGCGCAGCTTGCCCTGGTTAGATCACACAAGTCCATTCACCCGAACCACACTAGTGTAGTTACAAAGTTGTAGTTATACTGAAGCCTTACCTTGCCAAGCCTCATTGCGCGTACGGGCCGAGCAGGGGAGTGCCAGTGCAGCAGCCGGTCGCCGGACGCGGCGACGAAGGACCACGAGGGCCGCAGCCGGTCGGGGCCGCCCTCGGCGCCGTCATGGTCGAGCTGCTCGCCAAGGCCGACCCGTCGGCCCGCCGGCTGCTCGGCCGGGTCGAGCGGCCCCTGGCCCGGCTGTGGCTGGCCGCCTGGCTCCCCGACGCCCCCGACGGCACCCGGGTCGAGCCCAACTGCAAGATCGGCCCCTACCGGGTCGACTTCCTGGTCCTGCCCCGGGTGGTGGTCGAGATCGACGGCGAGGGCCCGCTCCGGGCCAGCTCCGACCAGGTCGTCCGCGAGCGCCGCCGCGACCGCTACCTGGTCGCCCAGGGCTACGCCGTCCTCCGCTTCGCCGGCGACGAGGTCTTCGCCAACCCCTGGCGCTGCGCCGAGGAGGTCCGCGACTACCTCCTCGGCCGCCGCGTGGCCGGCCTGGAGGGGGCCTAGAGCCCGGAGGTGGAGCGGGGGTAGGCGACCTCGGGGTCGGTGGCCACGTTGACCAGGTAGGGGACGCCGGCGTCGAAGGCGCGGCCCAGGGCCGGGCCGAGCTGGGCCGGGGTGGTGACCAGCTCGCCGGCGGCGCCGAGGGCCTCGGCGACCAGGTCGTAGCGGCACTGGGGCTGGAGGTCGGCGGCCACGTCGTAGCCGTACAGCATCCGCATGGGGTGCTTCTCAAGGCCCCAGATGCCGTTGTTGCCGCAGACCAGCACCACCGGGAGGCGGTGGCGGACCAGGGTGTCCACGTCCATCAGGGAGAACCCGGCCGCGCCGTCGCCCAGCAGGAGCACGACCTGGGCCGAGGGGCGGGCCAGGCGGGCGGCGACGGCGTAGCCGAGGCCGGTGCCGAGGCAGCCGTAGGGCCCGGGGTCGAGCCAGTTGCCCGGCCGGGCCGGCTCCACGAACCGGCCGGCGAAGGAGACGAAGTCGCCGCCGTCGCCGATCACCACGGCGTCGTCGGCCAGGACGCGGAGCAGCTCCCCGTAGACCCGGGCCGGGTGGATCGGGTCGGCGTCGCTGTCCAGCAGCTCCCGGTCGGCGGCCGCCGCGGCCCGGGCCTGGTCGCGCAGCCGCGCCAACCACGGCCCGGTGCCGGGGCGCCGGCCGGGCAGGGCGGCCACCGCCCCGGCCAGGCCGTCGAGGACCAGGCCGAGGTCGCCGGCCACGCTCGCGGCCAGGTCCACGTGGCCGGCCACCTGGCCGGGGGCGTCGACCAGGTGGACGACCTTGGCCGGGGGGCCGCCGCCGCGGCCGCCGAAGGTGCCGTAGCCGAGCCGGAAGTCGAGCGGGGCGCCGGCCACCAGCACCAGGTCGGCGGCGCCGAAGGCGAGCGAGCGGGCCCTGGTCACCAGCAGGCCGTCGCGGCCGGGGGCGAGGATGCCGCGGCCCTGGCCGTTGGCCACCACCGGCAGGGCCAGGGTCTCGGCGCAGCGGCGGGCCGCGTCCTCGGCCCGGTCGGCCCAGACGTCGGACCCCAGGACCAGGACCGGCCGCTCGGCCTGGCCGACCAGCCGGGCCACCGCGTCAAGGGCGTCCGGGTCGGGGTCGCGGGCGGCCGCCGGGCCGGGATCGGGCAGCTCGGCCACCCCCTGGGAGAACAACGCCTCCAGGGCGATGTCGAGGAACACCGGGCCCCGGTGCGGCTCGGCGGCCAGGCGCAGCGCCCGGTCGACCTCGCCGGCGACGTCCCCGACGTCGGCGACGGTGCCGGCGTGCTTGGTGACGGTGGCGACCAGCGGCGGGTGGTCGAGCTCCTGGAGGCTGCCGGCGCCCCAGCGGCCGGTCGGGGCCCGGCCCCCCAGCACCAGCACCGGCGAGCCGTTGAAGTGGGCGGTGGTGACGGCGCTGACCCCGTTGGTCACGCCAGGCCCGGCGGTGAGCACGGCCAGCCCGGGCCGGCGCAGCAGCTTGGCCGTGGCCTCGGCCGCGAACACCGCCGTCTGCTCGTGGCGGACGTCGACCAGCCGCAGCGGCGGGTCGGCCGTGACCGCCCCGTCGTACAGGGGGAACACGTGCCCACCGGACAGGGTGAACAGCTCCTCGACCCCATGCCGCCGGGCCGCCGCCACGGCCAGCGTGCCCCCGTGCCCTTCGACCGTCCCGCCCAACCGTTCCCTCCCGCGCCGGCCCGCCGATGCTATCCGGCTCGCCCGCACCTCGCCGAGCTGGCCGGTCCCGCCGGCTGGGCGGACGGCGCGGGCCTCTGGCATC